>JBFZEL010000055.1:0-8881 GCA_041306925.1 Lysobacterales bacterium | reverse complement strand
CAAGCCCCGGTCACATTAGAGGGGTCGGTCCCGTTGTTTTTGCACACATTATATTCATAATTGTTTAGCGTAGAGTCTCCAGCTCCGACAAGAATGACGCGGGCCTCGTTGCGATTAAGCACGTTCTTGTAGAAGTCGTTTCCGCTGGAGCCGCTTCGAATGTAAAACCCGTTGGTGTTCAAATTGGCGGTGTTATGCCAGATAAAGTTGTTGTTACAAGTGGTGTAGAACGATAAGCCTGTTGCGTTGTTGAGGTTCAGCTGGTTCGCGGTAATGTAGTTACCCGCTCCCCTATGGCAATACAGGCCGTATTCAGACCGATGAAACGTGTTTTCGTAGATGTTGTTATCATTGGAGAGGTCGATGTACATTCCGTATAAATTGTCGTTACCTGTGTTCCACCGTACATCGTCACCGATACCGCCGCTCAGGCGAATCCCGCGGGTGTTATCGACCAGCTCGTTGTACTCGACGACTCCGTCATCGCCTGCGTAAAATATGCCGTTTTCGAAACTGTAGGTGACACAATTCCTGATGACGACACCAGTGCTGGACCAGTCTACCCAGATTCCATTACCTGAGCCGTCACCCGTTAACCGATAACCCTGGCAATCGAGAGTAACGTCTGCGCCCACAATACTGATGCATGACCCAGACGTGTTAACGAGATCCTGGGTAACGAGATAAGTGCCCGGACTGGTAATTTCAGTGCCGCACGAATCGATTGTATTCTGAGCAAATGCTGCCTGTGCAGAAAGGACAAGCAGTGCGACGGCCAATAATTTGATGATTGCTTTCATACGCTTTGTTCCTCTGATATTGCTTGTCAAAAACCCATTAGTTAAGTGCTGAATGAGTGTCGTGTGAATGTTTCAAAACACGGTGTTTCTTCCCGGCCCTGGTATGGCCTGACTGCATCCGTGTTCTCGAAATTCCTCAAATCAAAGCATAGTTCTGGGGCACTCCGCCGGTAATGTCCCAATGGACAGAAAAAGGACAGTCTTACCGAACCTCGGGACTGTCCCTTCGGACAGGGTGCGGTGTGGTCTGTCGGTCTGGCGAATCAGGCGAATCAGGGGAATCAGGGGAATCAGGGGACAATTAAGTAAACTGTCCCCGGAGAGATAAGTGATGTACAAAAACAATGCGATCAAAGCTTGAACCGATGAAAAGAGTAGCCAGAATGTTACGCCGGCACCGGCCATTGTTACTCAACTGGTTTCGGGCTAAAAAGCAATTTTCCAGTGGTATTGTCGAGGGCTTCAACACCAACGCAAAACTGACTACCAGAAAGGCGTACGGTTTTCGGACCTACCATGCGGCTGGGATTGCCTTGTATCATGCGCTTGGAGCTTTACCCGTACCGAAAACTACCCGCGTATTTTTCTGAAGAGCAAATTTTTTCTCTGGTTATAATGGACAAGCAACGGGAAGGCAAACAGCCAACGAATATCACGCAGACGGGATGGCGGTCATATGGACCGAGGGATAATGGCACAAAACAAAACACGCATCGACAAACGATTCTCCGGCACGCTGGCCCTGGCCTTTTCCGCTGCTTCCCTTCTCAACCTGGCGGCCCCGGCCCACGCCCAGGACACCCGACAGGGCGCCGTCTCGGCGCTCGGCCGGCTGCAACCGCAAGGCGGCGTGATCCGCGTTGGCGCGCCGTCCACGCCGGCGTCCATATCCGGCTCCATCCTGTTGACGCTGCATGTCGGGGAAGGTGATTACGTCAAGGCCGGCGACCTGATGGCGGTGACCAGTTCCGCCGCCGTGTTAACGGCCAGGGTGAAACAGGCCGAGGCCGAAAAGCAGACGGCTGCGCGCGCTGCCGAAGCCTCACAAAGCGAGGCCGACGCGGCCTGCGTGCTGGCCGATGTGGCAAAACGCGAAGCGGACCGCAGGGTTCGTCTGCTGGCGCAGAAACTGGCCTCCGAGGAAGAGACCGAAATGGCGCAGGGGCAGGCTCAGGCCACCGCTGCCTCCTGTACCGCCGCCAACGCCACTGCAAGGGTATCCGAGTCTGAAATCGAGGTGGCCGTCTCCCGGGTCGCGGTCGCGCAGGCCGAACTCGAGCGCACCTCCATCAAGGCTCCGTTCAACGGCCTGGTGCTCGATGTGCTGGTCAATCCGGGTGAATTTATCGGCGCCGAAGGACTGCTGGAACTCGGCCGGGTGGACAAGATGTACGCCATTGCAGAAATTTACGAAACCGACATCGCGAGGGTGAAGCTGGGGCAGACCGCAACCATCAGCAGTGACGCATTGCCAAAGCCGCTGGGCGGGCGGGTTGAGCTGATACGCCACAAGGTCCAGAAGCAGGACGTCACCGGGACTGACCCGGCAGCAGCCAGGGACGCGCGCATCATCGAGGTTGAAATCCTGCTGGATGACCCGGAGGCCGCGGCCTCATTGACCTACCTGCAAGTTGAAATCATCATCGATGCGTGAGGTGGCGGCATGACCCCGCCGCTGGGCTGGCTGCAGCTTCGTCACCGGCCCATGCGTCTGCTGGTCGCGCTCGCCGGCATCGGTTTTGCCGTGTTGTTGATCATGATGCAACTGGGCTTCCGAGCGGCGCTATTTGAGAGCGCGGTGCGTTTCCACGAACGTCTGAATTACGACATCGCCCTGTTTTCAACCAACAGCGTGTTCATTGTGCGGCCACAGCCGTTTTCCAACCGGCGTCTTTACCAGGCGCTCGGCGATGGGTCGGTCGCCTCCGTTTCCCCCGTGCACATATTTCCCGGCGTCTGGAAGAACCCCTGGAACAATGACCACCGCAGCATCAGCGTGTTTGGTTTCGATCCGGAAGACGATATTCTGGATGCAGAGGGTTTCGATGAAAACCGCAGGCTCCTGCGCCAACAGGACGTCATCCTTTTCGACGCGGCATCGCGGCCCGAGTTCGGCCCGGTGGCGCAGGAGTTCGACCCGTCCAGCGGTCTTACCACCGAACTCAACGAACGCCAGGTCAAGGTCGTCGGCCTGTTCAAAATGGGCACCTCGTTCGGCATCGACGGCAACATCATGACCAGCGAGGACAACTGGCTCAGGCTGTTTCCCGACCGTTCGCGCGGCGAGATCGAACTGGGTCTGATCACGCTGCACGATGGCGCCAACGCCGAAGAAACCCGTGACCGGTTGCGCAACTACCTGCCCAAAGATGTCCTGGTCATGACCAAGGCCGATTTCGTCCAGCGCGAGAAGGACTACTGGAACGCGGCCACCCCGATCGGCTACATCTTCGCCTTTGGCGCGATCATGGGCTTTGTCGTGGGCGCGATCATCGTCTACCAGATCCTGTTTGCGGATGTATCTGAGCACCTCAACGAGTACGCCACTTTGCGCGCCCTTGGATACCCGAACCGTTTCATTTCCGGTATCGTCATCCAGCAGGCCTTCATCCTTGGCGTACTGGGTTATATCCCGGGGGTGCTGCTGGTGCACTGGCTGTCGACCAAGGCCGCGGGCGCGACCCACCTGCCCTTGTACATCACCCAGCAGCGCGCCCTGACGGTATTCCTGTTGACGCTCTCGATGTGCGCCATATCCGCCTTGCTGGCGGTGCGCAAAGTCAGGCGGCTCGATCCCGCGGATGTCTTCTGATGATCCATAACGTCCCCATCAGCATCAACGGCCTGAACCATTCCTTTGGCAAGGGTGCGCTGCGCAAACAGATCCTGTTCGACATCACCACGGAAATCCCGCAGGGTGAGATCGTTATCGTCACGGGTCCATCCGGATCGGGCAAAACCACCATGCTGACCCTGGTCGGCGCGCTGCGTTCCGCACAGGAAGGTAGTGTCCGCGTGCTGGGACAGGAGCTGTGCGGTGCGCGGCCCGGAACACTGGAAAAGGTCCGCAAGCAGATCGGGTTCATCTTTCAACAGCACAATCTGCTGGGTGCCCTGAGCGCCGTCCAGAATGTCGAACTGGGTGCGCGCGTGACCGGCAGGATCGGCCGTCCGGAGCTTCGCAAACGTGCGGCAGACATGCTCGAAGCGGTAGGCCTGGGCGATCGTATTAGCCACCACCCCGAGCAGTTATCGGGTGGCCAGCGGCAACGTGTTGCGATTGCCCGCGCGCTGGTCGGTGAACCTGCCATGTTGCTCGCCGATGAACCGACGGCGTCGCTGGACAAGCAATCCGGACGCGAGGTGGTAGACCGCATGAAATTCCTCGCCAAGGAGCACGGCACGACCATCCTGCTGGTCACCCATGACAACCGTATCCTCGACATCGCCGACCGGATCGTGCACCTCGAGGACGGGCGTCTTTCGACATTTACCGACTCGGTCATCGCCAACAATCGCCACATGATGAAAATGCTGGCGGATAACCGTAAAAAACAGTCCATTGAAACGCTCGTGGAAGGACTGGATGAGCCGGGGTTCAATCAGCTCCTCAGCGAGATCACCGAGGAATCGAAACGCTTTCTGGAAGCAACGGCGCTGGCGAATGACATAGCCTTCAAGGGCATGCTGGCGCGCGGCCTGTCCGCTTTCATACACAAATTGAGCCAGTTGCTCAATGCCGAGCGCTCCTCGTTGTTCCTCGTGGAAGATGACACGCTGCTGCTGAAGGTTGCACGGGACCTGGATGCGGGCGAGGAGATCAGGATACCGATTGGCACAGGCATTGCGGGCGCGGTCGCGCAAAGCGGCAAGATCATCAATATACCGGACGCCTATGCCGACAGCCGTTTCAATCCGGATGTCGACCGGAAGACCGGCTTCCGCACCCGCTCCATTCTGAGCCTGCCGATCAAGAATCAGCGGGGCGAGGTGTTTGCCGTTGCACAATTGCTGAACCGCAAAGATGGCCATCCCTTCGATCAGGGTGATGTCAACCGCTTCGCCAGTTTTATCGAGTCCATTGGGGTTATTTTTGAAACAATGGAAGGCCTGGCCGTTGCCAGGCCAGATACGGGGATGGATCAATAATGCCGGACAAAGATGCACAAATCCGCCAGCTCGCAGAGAGCTACTTTGGCATGTCACTGCCGGAGGCCTCTCTCGATGAGTTCGAAATTTGCGAAGTCGCGGGTGGTGACTGGCTGTTCCACCAGGGAGACGAGGGCAGTTCCCTGTTTCTGCTGGTGCGCGGCCGCTTGCACGTTTTCAGGGAGGACCCCGGCCTGGAAAACCCGCAACTGCTCGACGAAGTTGTGCCGGGCGACAGCGTCGGTGAAGTCGGACTGCTGAGCGGAGAAAACCGCAGCGCCGGAATACGCGCCATTCGCGACAGCCTGCTGATCAAAATAAGCCGCCGGTCGTTTGAGCATTTATCCGCCACGCATCCGACCCTGGTCATGAAACTGGCCTCGCACATCGCGAGGCTGCTGCAACGCAACCAGGCGGGCGCCGCCGCGGCAGCGGCCAGAAGGCTCAGCAGCATCACGCTGTTGCCACTGACTGGTTCCAGTCGCTGTGAAAATTTTTGCCGCGAACTCGCCGCAAGCCTGGCGAAGTTCGGCAGTACATTGACGCTGACGGCCACAAACCTGCGCGAGCAAGGCGCCCCGGCAGGTTTGACCGAGGGCGACGCTGCAATCTCCGATCGGTTGCAGTACTGGGTACACCAGCAGGAGACCCTGAATCGTTTCCTGGTGTACCGATGTGAACCCGGTGACAGCCAGTGGACCCGGTTCGCCATGCGTCAGTCGGACCTGGTCGTATTCATCGCCGATGCCCGCGACAATGCCACGCAAACAGACTGGGAGGCCCGTCTGCACGCCGACAAAGGCACGGCTACGGGCCGACAGGCGCTTGTATTATTGCAACCGTCCTCGGACACCCCGATCACCGGAACCGCGCAGTGGTTGAAAAGACGTAAACCGGACTTCCACTTGCATGTGCGGGAGGACAAGCCTGATGATATTCAGCGGGTCGCGCGGGTCATTTCCGGAAACGCGCTGGGTCTCGTGCTGGGTGGTGGTGGCGCACGGGGTTTTGCCCATCTCGGCATCTACAAGGCGCTACTGGAGCTGGGCGTCGTCGTCGACTGGGTCGGCGGTGCGAGCATCGGTTCGATTTTCGGTGCACCGGTCGCGGCAGACTGGAGCTATGACAAGGCCCACGCGGTCGCCAGGCGCAGCTTCGTCAAGGGCAAGCCATTCAGCGACTACACCCTGCCGCTGGTCGCATTGATACGTGGCCGCCGCATGGAACGCGAACTGGACGCCAACCAAAATTTCCAGATCGAAGATATGCCGCTGCCCTTTTTCTGCATATCCAGCGTTCTCGACAGCGGAGAGATCTGTCTGCACGAGTCGGGCAATCTATCGAGTGCTTTACGGGCCAGCGCTGCCTTGCCGGGCGTGATTCCACCGGCCGTCTTCGACAAACGCCTGCATATCGATGGCGCCGTTCTGAACAGCCTGCCGGTGGACATCATGCGGCAAAAACCGGTGGGTGACATCATTGCCATCGATCTGTCTTCACACAAATCCTACGAGGTGGACTACCCCGCCATCCCATCGCCATGGGCCATCCTGGCGGGACGCCTGCTGCCTTTCATGCAGAAATATCGCGTTCCCTCGCTGGCAACCACCATACTCAAAGCCACCGAAATCGGGACTCAACTGCAGGTGCGGGAATCAGGGAAACGGGCGACCCTGTTGCTGCAGCCACCGGTGAGACAGTTCGGCCTGACCGATGTATCCGCGTTCGACCAGATCGTTGAGACGGGTTACCAGTATGCAAGAACGGCACTGGACGCCTGGCTCACACGTCGGAAAATGACAGGAGTATAGGTAGGTATAGGGAGCGTTAAAGCCATATTGCCAGAAACCCAAGTGTGTTGGAACACTGAATCCCCCGGGTTTACCGGAGACTCCAGAGAAGATGAAGTTATGCATACAGCAATGTCTCTTTCTGGCCGTTTAGCGACATTTAATTCATTCTAAGGAACCTCTGATTAATTCAGAGGTTTCTGCGACACAAGGAAGTGTCGCCAAATCAGCGGCACCAAGCCGTTGATTTGTAAGGCAGTCGAAAA
Organism: Lysobacterales bacterium; assembly: GCA_041306925.1. Classification (GTDB taxonomy): domain Bacteria; phylum Pseudomonadota; class Gammaproteobacteria; order Xanthomonadales; family SZUA-36; genus SZUA-36. The sequence goes on along the minus strand of JBFZEL010000055.1, from coordinate 1,876 downwards.
TGACATTTTTCGGCTGCCGCGCTCTGATAATGCCAGGATGGCATTGTTCAGAGCTTCCCTAAAAATATCTTTACAGAAGGTCGCTTTACGGCCAATTGCGGTCTTTCGAGTAAACCAATAAACGTAGTAACTGAGGCGATGCCGAAGAGGTTGAACGCTTCCATCTCATCGGCGCAGTGCAGAGCCTGATCGATGCCGGCCGGCCTGACAGATGTCGAGCGAAGCAGCGCCGGTGCGGCCATGACGCAGAACATCGATGCCTGGGCGATCGAGAAGACCGCACGAACACTGCTCGAGAAACGTGCGACAGAATCAATTATCGAGGCGGCGCGTCCAAGGCCCGTGTCGGCCCAGACCCGGGGCGATAACCTCGCGCCGGAGTGGGTCTGCCCTGTTCAGCCCTGGGAGCCGTCAAGCTCCTGGATGCGCCGCGCGATCGCGGCCATATTCCGCTCGATCGCCTCGAAGTAACGGTTATCGCCGGACAGCGGGTGCTCGAGGTACCGGCAGATACCGGCGCATTCGACATGCAGCTTGTGTTGCACGAAGGTGCTCCAAAAACCGGAGGTGCTCCGCAGCATGGCCTCGTAGCTGGCAAAAGGCCATTGGCTTTCCGGGATCTGCCGGTAACGGTAGCTTTCCGCGAACTCACTAAACAGCACCTTGAGCTTGTCCGGATAGCCCGGATCGCTCAGTTGGCCCACATAGTCCGCCGTGCAGACGGCGTGGCCGAGCACCCGCTCGGTCTCCGTCCGGAACGCTATGCGCGTCACGTCGGCCGATGGTCCGGTGGCGCTGATGATGGTCTCCACCGAGCGGATGTCGTCGGCGGGCCAGCCGCGCTGGGCGAGGTAGCTGCGCACGAACTCGCAGGAGCGCTGTTCGTGCAGATGGGTGTACTTCGCGCCGCTGCCTTCGGCATCGTCCCTGGTCTTGAGATAGCCGATGTCGTGAAACAACACCGCGACCAGCGCACGCCGGAAGTCCTCCGCATCGACGCGCGGCGTTGCTCCTGCGAGGTGCCGGTTGTGCAGCAACTCGGCCAGGGCCAAGGTGGCCTGCAAGGTATGGGCGATGTCATGGTAGGCGGTGTCCATGGCCTGGAATTCGGGGTCGCGCCCGGCAAACAGATCCTCGATGGCGTCCATGTACTCGTCGATCCAGGCATCGTCCTGCGCGCCGAACGCATGGGTGCGCCGCTCCCGGGCGAGCGCGCGCACGTCTCTGGTGCGCGAAAAATCGATCGACGCAAGATCGGGTAGTACCGGAAATGTGACTTTGTCACTCATGCACTCCTCCTGGCCTTGCCTGCGTGACCTCCGAATGAACGCAGCCTTGATCGCGGTCTTATCCGTGGCGGGAAGCCGATCATAACAATTGCCCGCCGGGCGGTACAGTTGGCAAGTCCTGCTCTTCTGTAACCGACGCCCGGTCGGGCGCGTCTAAGTTCATGAATAAGGCTGCCGCGCCCGAGGATGGGAAGAATAAACGCACTATCATTGGAAATCAAAGCTTGCCTGTAAAACAGTTTCCCTGAATTTCTACTCAATTTTCTCCAGAATTTTGCAAGTGCGGATACTTGGACCCTGGCAATTACGTTTTTTCAGCCTGTTTCAGGCTCATTACTGGTTTTTTCCCGAACGACACCTTGCCGCAGTTTAAGCAGCAAAGAAACGGCAGAGTTCCCTTAAGCCATCAGCCCTATTGGTGGCGGGGCCCTGCTTTCCGGCAAATGAAGTGCTTGATGCGTTGGATTGTTCTGATCAAGGTGATCCAGTATCTTCTTAATGACTGCCGGGTCTTCAATACTGGCAATGATCCTGACGTTACCGCCACATTTGCCACGTTAATTGGTTTACTCGAAGGACCGTTCCTG
>JBFZEL010000054.1:0-10149 GCA_041306925.1 Lysobacterales bacterium | reverse complement strand
TTTTGCACATGCGTCCAAAAGCCTTGTCGCGCGACCTGCGCTGCGCGATGCTGGTATTGTTGAAGGCTTCCTCCCGGCTGAGCTTGCGCCAGCGTTCGAGGCGCGCGGGGTCGATTTCGCCGGCGTCGATGGCTGCCTGGACGCGGCAGCCCGGCTCACCGGCGTGCTGGCAATCGCCGAACCTGCAGGACTCAGCCAGCGCCGAGATTTCGGCGAAAACGTCATCCAGGCCGGTTTTGACATCGGTCAGTTGCAGTTCGCGCATGCCGGGCGTGTCCAGCAGCCAGGCGCCGCCCGGCAGACGATGCAGCGAGCGCGCGGTGGTGGTGTGTCTGCCCCTGGCGTCGTCCTCGCGTATCGTCCTCGTCGCGATTGCGCTCTCGCCCAGCAGCGTATTGGCCAGGGTCGATTTGCCAACCCCGGACGAGCCGAGCAGGGCAATGGTCTGGCCGTTTTGCAGCCACGCTTCGAGACATGCCAGGTCCGCGGCCTGCAGCGCGTTGACGGCAACAACCTGGAGTGCGGGCGCGAGTTTTGCCGCGCGCTGGACATAATCACCGGCATCCTCGACGAGGTCCGCCTTGGTCAGGACGATGACGGCCATGACCCGAGCCTCGCGTGCAATGGCGAGGTAGCGCTCGAGCCGCGCCGCGTTGAATTCCTGGTTGCAGGACGAGACGATGAAAAGGCTGTCGATGTTCGCGGCGAGCAACTGCTCGCGGCTTTCGGTTCCCGCCGCGCGGCGCTTGAACAGGCTTTTCCGCTCGAGACGGCTCACCAGGCGTTGCGTTGCGGTATTGAACAATGCCCAGTCACCGATGGTCAGGTGCAATTCGAAATCATGGCCACTCAACTCAAAATGCTGGTCGATGCCGTCGCCGGCAAGGTGCAGTCCCGACCGGTGGACGTGCATGACACGCACCGGTACGTGCATCGGTGACTCTTCAGACGGCAATTGCTGCTGAAAGAATGAATCAAAGCCAAGATCAAGCAGTTTTACAGATGAAGTCATGATTAATTCCGCATACTTGAGTAAAGGAACCTCTGATTAATTCGGAGGTTCCTGCGACACATGGATGTGTCGCCAAATCAGCGGCGCTCAGCCGTTGATTTGTAAGGCAGTCGAAAATGACACTTTTCGACTGCCGCGCTCTGATAATGCCAGGATGGCATTAATCAGAGCTTCCTGAATTGTAGCGCGAGTTGCGTATCTGCTCACGCGGCGGAGTGCCGGGTCACGCCGGAACCACCAATTGCCGCGATTTGAGGACTGCAGCAGCGGCCGACCGGGCTACTGACTTGCAAGGAAAACCCGCTTTGGACCGCCGTTCATTTTTACATCGAAAAGCGCTTTTCTTCTCGCGCCACTGTCCTTAAACTCATACATATATTTCCCCGTGGGAGTACCCGCCATGTTGCTCTTCAATCCTTTGAAACACGACCGCCATTACGCCGACCCGAAAACCCGCGAACTGATGCAGAAGGTCATCGATTTTTTTGAACACATGGGTCTGGAAAAGATCAAGTCCGACTGGCACGGCAAGGTCTGGAACCACGATTTCGTGGAATTCATGAAAGACAACCAGGTGTTGGCGACATTGATGACGCCGGCCGGCTACGGCGACGCGGATGCCTGCTGGGACACCTGGCGCAACACGGTTTTCGCCGAGATCACCGGTTTTTACGGCATTACCTACTGGTACACCTTCCAGGTGTCCATGCTCGGCCTGGTGCCGGTCTTTACCGGCAGTAACGAGGCCTTGAAGCACAGGGCCGCGGAATTGCTCAGGGAGGGCAGGGTGTTCGCCTTCGGCCTGTCGGAAAAGGCGCACGGCGCGGATATCTACGCGTCGGAGATGAGCCTGGCGCCCGCGGGTGACGGTACTTACCTCGCCAATGGCCACAAATACTACATCGGCAATGGCAACGAGGCCGCGATCACCTCGATGTTCGGCAAGATGGCGGATTCCGGTGAATTCGTTTTCTTCGCCACCGACAGCGCGCACCCGGCCTACGAGTGCGTGCAGAACACCGTCTTCGAGCCAAACTACGTGGCCGAAATCGCCCTGCACGACTACCCGGTGAGCGTTGCTGCGATCATGGAAACCGGCCCGAAGGCCTGGGACAACATGCTCAACACGATCAACGTCTGCAAGTTCAACCTCGGTTTCGGTTCACTCGGCCTCGCCACGCACGCGTTCTACGAGGCGCTCGACCACGCCGCAGGGCGCAAGTTGTACGGTGGCTGCGTGACCGATTTCCCGCACGTGCGGCAACTGTTTGTCGATTCTTACTGCCGCCTTGCGGCGATGCGTCTGTTTGCCGACCGCGCCATCGATTACATGCGCTCGGCTTCCAATGATGACCGGCGCTATCTGCTCTACAACCCGATGGTCAAGATGAAAGTGACCAGCCAGGGTGAGCAGGTCGTGCGTCAACTGCACGAGATCATCGCCGCCAAGGGTTTCGAGAAGGGTCCGTTTTTCGAGATCGCCAACCACGAGGCCGGCATGCTGCCGAAACTGGAGGGCACCACCCACGTCAACATGGCGCTGATCGTCAAGTTCATGAAGAACTTCCTGTTCGAGGCCGCGGACTATCCCGAGGTCGGCAAGCGTATCGAAACCGCCGATGATACCTTCCTGTTCGACCAGGGGCCGACCCACGGCTTGGGCAAAGTTCGTTTCCATGACTACGTGCTCGCCTATGAAAATGTGCAAACGCCAAACGTTGAACTTTTCAAGCGGCAGATCGGAGCCTTCCGCAGTCTGCTGCTGAAAGCCGGCCCGGATGCCAGCCAGGCCAGGGATATCGATTACATGCTGGCGCTGGGGGAATGTTTCTGCATGATCGCCTATGGTCAGCTGATCCTGGAAAACGCGCCGTATTTGGAGGTCGAAGCGGACCTGCTCGAACAGGTTTTCGACTTCATGGTGCGCGACATGTCCGCCCATGCGCTGAACATATTCAGCAAGACCAGCAGCACGCAAAATCAGAAAAGCCTGGCGCTCGATATCATCCGCGCGCCGGTCGCCGACCCGGTGCGGTTCGACAACATCTGGCAAAAGCACGTGTATGCTTTACGGGGCCAGTACAAAACCGGGCTGTGAGTCGCTGGGCCCGGTCATGCATACAGCGACCGGGCAGGGCAGCCTGAGGTGCCGGCGGTGACTTTGAAAATCGTCGTGACCTCGTTCAACCCGGTCAAGATCGAGGCGGTCAGGCAGGCGTTCCTGAGCCAGTTGCCGTCAACTGAAACCCAAATCGTGCCGGTGCAGGTGGAATCGGGGGTTGCGGACCAGCCCATGTCGGACGACGCGACCCGCCAGGGCGCCCGGAACCGCGTCGCCGCCGCCCGTCTGAAGATGCCGGAAGCCGATTACTGGGTGGGTCTGGAGGGCGGGCTGGATTATTTCGACGGCGACCTGATGGCCTTCGCATGGATGGTGGTGGCTGGTCCGAATGCGCGTGTCAGCGAGACCCGCAGCGCCACGCTGCCATTACCGCCGCGGGTGCAGGCGCTGGTCGCGACCGGCCTCGAGCTTGGCGAGGCCAACGACCGGGTGTTTGCAACCCTGAACAGCAAGCAGGCCGGTGGCGCCTACGGTCTGCTCACCAATGGACTGATGACACGCGAGAGCATTTATACGCAAACGCTGATCCTGGCGTTGATCCCGTTCGTGCACGAATTGTGGACCTGAGCTGTCGCCCGCGTTAAAGGTTTAAGCATCCGGCAGGTCTCGCCGCCGGCGACCCGGGCTTAATACCTGCCGCCGGCCTTGCGGGGAAGGTTCGGTTCATTCCGTGGTCACGGCAATCCGCAAGGCGTCCAGCTTCAGATGCGCTGTACCCAGGTAGTGATCCAGTTGGGCGGTTTCCTCGACCAAGTGTTCGATTTCCTCGCCGCGAATGTTCGGGTTGACCTCGGCCAGCGCGCGCAGGCGTTTCAACTCGGCCTGTTGCAGCGTCTGCATGGCCGACCTCGCCGTTGCGACGATCCCGGGTTTCTGCCGCTCGGCAAGCTGTTCCGCCTGCCCGAGCATGGCGATGATCTGCGTCCGTGTGTGACGCAGCAAATCCTGCGCGGTCAGCATCCTGACCGGGTGACCGCGCTTGTCGAAAATTTGCTCCGTGAGCAATTCGCTGACGTCGTTGCCCTTGCTGTCGATGACCACGCGAATGGTTGTCAGTGGCAGGTAGCGTTGCAGTTGCAGGGCGGGTGGCGCCGCGCAAATGGTTATGAAAATAGCCTCCAGCAACAACATGCCGGCCTTGTATGGCGGCAGTTTCATGCTACACAAGGTGGTGTTGCCGTAGTCGCCGCTCAAGATCATGTCCATGGCGCCGGCGACCATCGGGTGCTCCCAGGTCAGGTAGTGGAAATCCTCGCGGGACAAGGCCAGTTCGCGCTGGTAGGTCGCCGTCAGCCCATCCTCTGGCAGACCCGGGAAGTGGTGGCCGGTCATGTGTTCGCCGGGGCGTAGCACGATACTGTTGGTGGTGTGGTGTTCCTGTTCGACGCCGAACTGGTCAAAGACCTTGTCCATGTAGCTTGACAGGACGCGGCGCTGTTCCTGTTCATGCATGCCGTCGATGATTGCTTCCGCGCGGTCGCTGTCGCAGGAATTCAGTTCGAGCAGACGGTCACGGCCCTTTTGCAGTTGCTCCGCCAGCGCCTCTGCGCGTTTGCGGGTCTGCCTGACCAGCTTGTCCGCCGCGTTCTGGTCAGCGGGGTTCAGCAGGCAGTTTCTCAAGCCGTCCTGAAACTCGTGCAAGACGGCCTGGCCGATGGCGCAGGTCGATTCGAAGGCGTCGATACCCTCGTGGTACCAGCGCAGCAAAACCTGTTGTGCGCTGTCCTGGCGATACGGCACATGCACCAGCACCCGGTGGCGTTGGCCGATGCGGTCGAGACGACCGATGCGTTGTTCCAGCAGGTCCGGGTTCAACGGCAGGTCGAACAGCACCAATTGTCTGGAAAACTGGAAGTTGCGTCCCTCGCTGCCGATCTCGGAGCACACCAGCACCTGCGCGCCCTTTTCCTCGTCGGCGAAGTAGGCCGCCGCGCGGTCACGTGCGACCAGGCTAAGGCCTTCGTGGAAGACCGCCGAGTTGATACCCTGTTTGTGGTTCAGGTAGTCTTCCAGTTGCAGCGCTGTCTCGGCGCGGGCGCAGATCACGAGGATCTTTTCGCCGCGCTGCTGCTTCAGGAAATCCACCAGCCAGGCGACCCTCGGGTCAGCCTGCAACCACTCATCGCCCTGCACCAACTCCGGTTTAAGCAGGCCCTCGAGCGCGTCAACGTCAGCGGATGCCGGTCCGGTTACCGACCGCGCGGCCTTCGGCGCCGGCAGTGCCCAGGCATGCAGTCGGCGTTCGGGAAAACCCTCGACCGAGGCGCGCGTGTTGCGGAACAGCACCCTGCCGGTGCCGTGACGGTCCAGCAGTTCCCGTACCAGGCGCCTGATGACTGCCCCGGGGTCGACGGCGCTGTCGTCGAGTTCGGCGTTAAGGGCCGCCAGCGCCTTTTTGCCGAGAAAATCCGCAAGCTTTTTCTGCACGGCTTTGGACGTCAACTTTTGTGCGCCGTCCCCAGCCAGCAGACGCTGAACCAGGTCGCTAAGCGGCTGGTAACGCGCCTCCTCTTGCAAAAAACTCCCGATACTGAAATAGCGTGCCGGGTCGAGCAGACGCAAACGCGCGAAATGGCCCTCGACGCCCAGTTGCTCGGGGGTCGCGGTCAGCAGCAGCAGGCCGCTGGTCTTCTGCGACAGGGTTTCGATGGCGTGGTAGGCCGGGCTGGCCTGCTCATGACTCCACTCGAGGTGGTGCGCCTCGTCGACCACCAGCAGGTCCCAGCCGGCACTCGCGGCCTGTTGCAGACGCTGCGGCTGTTCGCAGAGCAGGGACAGGCTGCAGAGGATCAACTGCGCGCCATCGAACGGGTTTTCTCCTCCGGATTCGGCCACGGCCAGGCAACGCTCTTCGTCGATGATGGTGAAGCACAGGTTGAAGCGCCGCAGCATCTCGACCAGCCACTGGTGCACGAGGCTGTCGGGCACCACTAGCAAAACGCGGCGGGCTCGGCCGGTAAGGAGTTGCTGATGCATGATCAGACCGGCTTCGATGGTCTTGCCGAGACCGACTTCATCGGCCAGCAGCACCCTCGGTGCATAACGCCTCGCGACCTCGTCGGCGATATACAACTGGTGCGGCAGCAGCTGGATACGTGCGCCGAGCAGACCTGCGACCGGACTCTGTTGCAACTGGCGGTGGTGACGCAGCGTTTCCAGGCGCAGCTGGAAGGCGCGGTTCCTGTCGATCTGGCCGGCGAACAAACGGTCCTGGGGTTTGCTGAACTGCACGAAGCTGTCCAGTTCCAGTTCCGGCACGACCCTGACCTCGCCGTCTTCATCACTGCCGAGATAGATCAGGCAGCCGTTGTGTTCAGCGACCTCCGTGATCTGCAGGCGGTGACCCCCGAGGGTGCTGACCTGCTGGCCGGCCTCGTAGCGCACGCGGCTCAGGGGTGCGTTGTCGAGGGCGTAGACGCGTTTCTCAGCGGCGGCAGGAAAGCATATTTCGACCCGGCGGTGGGCAACCGACGCGACGATGCCAAGCCCGAGTTCGGATTCGGTGTTACTGACCCAGCGCTGGCCGGGTTTGAAAACAGAAACGGACACAGGTACAGCCAATCAGTGATACAGGCGCGGATAGTAAGGGCTTATGCCGGGCGGGACAAGGGTCAATCATTCCGCCGTGGCACAAAGCCGAATATATGCGTGACCCTGCCGCTTTCGTAGCGAAATTCAAAGATCCTCGGGTTCGCGTGGCAGGTGTTTTTTGCCGCTGAACATCGCCGAGATCAAGGTGCCTTCACCGCTGCTGTCCAGCCGTATCACGGCCACCACGTGCAGCAGGACCATCAACCACAGGACATAGGCCGTGTAGACGTGCACCTCGCCGAAGGGACCCTTGAAAGCCTGCAGTTTTGCCAGTTTGTCCGCATCGGTGCCGGTCTTGTCGTAGGGCTTGATGGCCGATGGCGCAACCCCTTGCGCCGCGACCTGGCTGGCGAACATGGCGCCCAGCGGCGGGTAGTAAATATCGGTGCCGGCGCGCACCATTCCGGTGACCAGCATGATCGTCAGCAGCAACAGCATGAACAGGATGGCAAGACGTCCTTCGGGCGTGTGGCCGATGAAGGTCTGCGGTTGGCCGGATTTAATCGAGACTTTGTAATCCTTCAGCCGCTGTTTGAAATTCTTGCCCGGCAAAATGCTGCTCCAGCGCGCCCGCCTGTTGCCGAGGAAACCCCAGGCCATGCGAATGAGCAGGTTGGCCGCAAATACGTAGCCGACCCAGACATGGGCGGTTTTCAGCCCGATGCTGGCTTCGGTGCCGGTGATGCCGAGCGCAGCCTTGTTCAGCATGACCAGTCCAAGGAACGAGAGTGTTATGACGCAAAGGAAATTGGTCCAGTGAAACAGGCGGGTGGGCAGGTCCCAGGCCTGGTAGGTTTTGCATGTTTGTTCGGTCATACAGGTCTCCTGGCGCTTGTGTGAGCGGCTCAGACAAGCGTGTTAAAAAGCGTGGAATATTGTCTATTAACTTTCCCTTATATAGATGCCAATCTGCGTGTAAATCGTGAGATAATTCCGCGCGGACAATTACCCGTCAGGTGCCTTCAAAATACATGTTTTGATTGCCAAGTTTCGACCCGGTGTCGGAGGCCGATATTCAGCATGCCACAGAATCATAATTTCAAGGACGAAGCCCGTGCCCGGAAAGACTCATTGTAAACGCTGGGGGTGCTGGCTGGCGAGCCTCGCGGTCTCGGTTTGCAGCATCGGCGGCGCGGTTGCACAAGGCACTACAAGTCCCCGGCCCGTGATGCAGGCATCTGCGCTTGCCGTTGAACCGTTACTGGATGGAGAGGTGCTGGGTGACACCGCCTGGCAGGGTGTCTCGCCGGCCACGGATTTTTGGCAGGTACAACCCGATGAGGGACAGCCGGCGACCCAAAAGACCGAGGTCTATATCGGTTTCCTGGAAGACGCGCTTTACATCGGCATGGTGGCCTACGACGACAGTCCGGATGACATCATCGTCACCGATGGCCGGCGTGACCAGGATCTCAGTGAAAGCGATAGCTTCCGTGTCATTATCGATGGCATGCTGGACCGGCAGAACGGGTACATTTTTGGCACCAACCCGGTCGGTATGGAGTACGACGCGCAGGTGGTCAAGGAAGCTTCCAGCGGTGCTTTCGGCAGCGAAGGCTTCAACCTGGACTGGGACGCAAGTTGGGAGGTAAAGGCCAAAATTTCTGAAATCGGCTGGAGCGCCGAAATGCGCATACCGTTCAAGGCCCTGCGTTACGGCAAGGCTGAAAAACAGACCTGGGGTATCAATTTTCAGAGAAACATCCGGCGTAACAACGAAGTGGTCTACTGGGCGCCTTTGACACGGCAGTACAACCTGAACCGTGTATCCGAGGCCGGTTCCATCGAGGGTATTACGCCGTCGTCGACCCGGAACCTGAAAATCACCCCCTATGGCCTGGTTCGGGCGGGCCGCGGCGGTGAGCTTGACGGCACCGAAACCGATACGGAGTTTGGCCTGGATGCCAAGTATTCGATTACGCCGAGCCTGACGCTCGACCTCACTTACAACACGGATTTCGCCCAGGTTGAAGCCGATGAGCAGCAGGTCAATCTTGACCGTTTCAACCTGTTTTTCCCCGAGAAACGACCATTCTTCCTCGAGAACGCGGGGCAGTTTACGGTGGGTAACAGCGGTGAGGCGCAATTGTTTTTCAGCCGCCGCATCGGTATCGCGCAGGACGGCGAGGTGATTCCCATCGACGGCGGCGCGCGGGTCTCGGGGAAAATCGGCGAACGCACCAATGTCGGCCTCCTCTACATGTCCTCGGAGGCCGTTGAGGATATCGCGCCCGGCAATGCGTTTACCGTCGCACGGGTGAACCAGGAGCTGGGCAAACGCTCTTCCCTCGGCGCCATTTTCGTCGAACGCAATGGTGACGGTTCCTGGCTGGTCCCGGACGCCGAAGACAAGAACCGGACCTACGGTCTTGATGGCCGGTTGGCGATCGGCGAATACACCCTGGTGAATGCCTGGCTGTCGAAAACCGACACGCCCGGTCTCGATGACGATGACTTCGCCTACTCGATCAGGGGCAATTATGATTCCGCGGCCTGGAGCCATGGTATTGAATACACCGAGGTGCAGGCGAACTTCAACCCGGAGGTCGGTTTTTTGACCCGGACGGAGTATCACAAGTATGCCTTCAACAGCCTGATGCGGATCCGCCCGAAGGACCTGTGGGGTTTGCTGGAGATACGCCCGCACTACAGTTATCGGCGTTTTTGGGATTTTGATGATTTCGTGGAAACCGGCTACCTGCACCTCGATGTGCACTGGGATTGGAAAAACGGTTATGAATTTCATACCGGCTACAACATTTTCCGCGACGGGATCAAGGAACGCTTCAATATTATCGACGACGTCTGGATCGAACCCGGCACCTATTACTCCAGCGAGGTGCAATTGTATTTCAGCACCGATGAGTCGCAACCGCTGTCGTTCGGCATGCAAGCAACCGTGGGTGAAAAGTTTGGCGGGGATCGAAGCATCCTGTCGCCGTGGATCGGCTACCGTATCGGTGACAAGTTCAGTTCCAGTTTATCGGTCGACTACAATGACTATGATCTGCCGGTTGCCGGCGGAGATTTTTCCGTCACGCTTTCGCGCTTAAGGCTGTCCTACTCATTTACGCCAAAGATTCTTTTACAACTGCTGATGCAATACAACGATGACAGCGAAACGCTGAGTACCAACCTGCGCTTTTCCTGGCTGCGTACCGCCAATACCGGTCTGTACCTGGTGTATAACGAATTTGATGAAAACGCTGTGGGCGCACCGCCGACGGGCAGGGAAATCATCCTCAAGTACAGTTACATGTTCGATGTTTTCAAGTAGTTGTTGACGCCGGCGTTACCTGGCCCTTGCCGTATTTCGCATAGATAGCAGCGCGCTTTGCGGGCTCCATATTGACCTTGCCGAGGTCTCCCTGGATGTGCGGCAATGCCAGCAGCCGTCTGTCCATGACCCGGTACCAGAGCCACG
>JBFZEL010000053.1:0-2520 GCA_041306925.1 Lysobacterales bacterium | reverse complement strand
GTTTGCAGTCTTCGGCAATACGCTGCATCTCGTCATAATCGATGGCGCCGGTGACCTGGTCGATGCCATAGGGCACCGCGTTGAACAGGCGGCCGGAGAAATTGACCTTTGCACCATGGGTCAGGTGGCCGCCGTGCTGGAGATTCATGCCCATCAGGGTATCGCCGGGCTCCAGCAGCGCCATGTACGCCGCGGCATTGGCCTGCGAACCCGAATGCGGCTGGACGTTGGCATAGTGGGCGCCAAACAACTGCTTGACCCTTTCCTGCGCCAGCCTCTCGGCGATATCGACGTACTCGCAACCACCATAATAACGCCGGCCCGGATAGCCTTCGGCATACTTGTTGGTCAATACCGAACCCTGGGCTTCGAGAACACGTGGGCTTACGTAGTTCTCGGATGCAATCAACTCGATATGGTCTTCCTGCCGCTGCTCTTCACCGGCGATGGCTGCCGCGAGTTCGCTGTCAAATTCCTTAATGCCAAAGCTGTTGTCAAACATGCCTGATCCTGTCCTGAAAGAAGTGTTGAGGTAGCTTGCGATTCTAACATTTATTTATATGCCAGTGACCCGTTGACGGCCCGTTTAATCAGGCGGGTGGGAACCGGGTCGGATAGTGAAGCGGCAGACATTTTGAAGGTTTCGTTTGAGGCCGTGCGCTCAACAGGCCGGGTGGTCTTCACTGCCCAGCCTTATCCGGCCCTGCGGGCTACCCTCAGCCGGGATTTCGCCTGATCGGGACCGCGCTGGCGGTACATCCTCGGCAATTGCTCCCGGCATTGCTCTACCTCCCACATCCATGTGGTCGTGTACCGTCAGCTCTTGATTTTCATCCATGAAAATCATCCCTGGCGGAATCCCGTCTTCGGCGGATAAATGGGCAGTGAAGACCACCCGGCCTGCTGAGCTTTGTAACTGAAAGCTGTGCACACTGGTTCAGACCCGGCAGGTGCTTGCTGGCCGGGCGAACGTTGAAGCGCCGAGTAGCCGGGCGGATCAGGGGCGATCGGGCAGGATGCCCGATCGAGGCCGACCGGTACACGACCACATGGATGTGGGAGGTAGAGCAATGCCGGGAGCAATTGCCGAGGATGTACCGTGAGGCCGACCCGTCAAGATCCGGCCGGCTGCGAGGGCAGTCCCGGATCAAAGATCCGGGACCGCTGGGTCCGAGAGCACGGGCAGCAAGCACCTGTCGGGTCCTTGCACCTTAGTCTGCTTCCCTGTGTCGCCCGGTCCTGGTGTTTGCAACGCTGCTGGAATTGACTGATTATCCCGCCTGCCCTTACAACAGCACGAAACTTGCGATCGCCACCCCTCCGGTGACGATTGCAAGCAGTGTTATGTAACTGAATCCAATCAGGCCGAACTTGCCGATGGTCATTAACCAGCTCTGTTTATAGGCCACGCGCAGGGAAATCAGCAGGTACAGGGGAACCCAGGCACCGATGACGATCATCGCCCAGCTCATGGCATTGGCATACTCCGGGTGGCCGTTGGCAGTGAACAGCGACCTGGCGATTTCAGCCAGCAGTATCAGCGTCAGGCTGACAAACAGGAAGGCGTGGTTGTGCAACGCGAAAATCAGGTGTTCGATATAGTAGCGCTTCGCAAACAGGTACCAGAACTTGAATATCAGCGCCACCATCGGCAGCAATATGAACATGGTGACGGGCAGGATATCGAAAACCTTGTCGATGAGCAGGTTCGGGTTCGCATTGATCTGCTCGGCCTTTTGCGGTGAGTTCCCGATCTCGTCATTGATGCGGTCGTTGAGCCAGCCCGGCAGCCACGGGATGGCCACCGGGTTGGTCTCGCGGTTCCAGGGTTTCTCATTTAACTGGATGTCATCCGGGCTGATGCCAAACTTGTCGTTATCCTGTTCCCTGGCCGCGGTGATGATGCCTTCGGCATCGAGTTCCTTGCGCACGTCGGCAGGCTGGACCACGGTGTTTGCGTCCTGCCTGGCGTCGACGCTGATCGCGTCGCTCGAGATCAGCGCCGCCAGCAGGAAAAACACGATGCTCGAGAAGATGTACAGACGCATCGGCGGCGCATAGCGGAACCGCCGCCCCTCCATGTAATCGCGGGTCAGGCGGCCCGGTTTGAACAGCAGCGGTTTCATGGTGCGCATGAAACGTGAGTCGAGATCGAGCAGATCCTCCAACAGGTCCCGCAGCAGGACCGGGAAGAAACGCAAGAAATTGCGGTCGGGCTGGCCGCAGAAGTAGCAGAAAGGACCCTTCAGCTCGGTGCCGCAGTTAAGGCAATTGACCGATCCTGCGAGCTTTTTCGCGCGCAGTGAAAGCGACGGGTCGCCGCTCCTGACCGGCAACATTTCGGTGCTGCCGGATGCGCCGGTTTGCCGTTGTTCCAGGCTCATGTCAACACTCCGCTTTGCCCGTCAATCCGATCATGTCCTTGCAACCCCCATGTACTACAATGCCCGTTCACGCCAGATTGTAGCCAATGACCACTATCAGCACACATAAAAAGAATCACCTTGCCGAAGTCCGGCG
>JBFZEL010000052.1:0-10270 GCA_041306925.1 Lysobacterales bacterium | reverse complement strand
CGCACACTGGAAGACATTTTTGCGATCCAGGACGAGATCGCCAAGGACGTGGCCGTGGCGCTGGACTCGTCACTGCTTGGCGGCGCCAGCAAGACAATACAAGGGGTAGCAACCACCAACCTGACGGCCTATGAAAGCTACCTGAAAGGGCTGGAACAACAGGCCATTTACTCCTACTCCAGCCTGGCCAATGCAAAAAATCATTTCAAGCAGGCGCTGGCCCGCGATCCCGGCTTCACCGATGCACGCCTGGCGCTGATCCGGAATTACCTGCTCGAGCGCGGCACCGGTCTGCTCAACGACCAGGAAACCCGCAAACAGATCGACCCCCTGATCCAACAGGTCCGACAGACACAACCTGAAAACCTCCAGGCCCGTGCATTTGAGCTCGCATTTGAGTTGCAAAACTTCAGCCCGGCGGCCGATGAAGCGGATGTTGAATCCAAATTGGCCGAACTTCGCAATATGTTGCCGCTGATTCCAGGCGAAACGTACATCCGGTCCCTCGCCGCCCAGATTCTGACCTACGCCTTCAAGCGGGGTGACCAGGCCATCGAAGTGCTGCAGGCCGGTCTGCTGATCGATCCGCTGGATGCCGATCTGTACCGCCAACTGGGTGCGATCTATCGGGAAAATAAACAATTGGATGAAGCACTCGCTGCCCTGCTCAGAGCACAACAGCTGGCACCTGACAATCCCAATTCATATGGCAGCCTGGCGTTTCTGGAAGCAGCCAGAAACAACCTGCCCGCGGCACTTGAATGGAAACGCCGCGCAGCGGAGGTAGATCCGCAGGACCATGAAGTGGCTGCTGAAATCGCCGTTGTCTTTTACGACCTCGAACTGCCGGAGGAAGGCGACCCATGGTATGCCAGGGTCGTCGCCCTGGCACCCGATTCCGCCGTTACCCAGAATGTCGAACTACAGCGTTATATCGCCAGGAATGAAACCGGCAAGGCGCTGGAAAAGGCCCGTTCGATGATAGCGAATCAAATTGATTTGCGCCGTGGCGCGTTTGATGAGGCAGTTTTCATTTACCAGTCCCTGATGCTGGAAGCCGGCAGATCAAGGGAAGCCTATGACTTCCTGGTATCGGTCAGACCGGACATCACGCAATTCGAAGTCATCCCGGAAGATATGCAGGGCGCAATCATGCAATGGAGTTGTCTGCAGTTAATGACCGGCTTTGAGTCTTTTGATACCCGCAAGGCCGCATGGATGAAGATGGCCCAAAATCTGGATAACCTGGGTTTCCCGTGGCGCGGGCCAGACGACTGGGGCACCGTTGAGCACCTGGTCATGACCGGGGATATCGAGGCCGCCACCAAGGAATATCTCGAACACAGGCTCAACAAGCCACTGGCCGAAAACCTGGAGTTGCATCGACTTGAGTCGAAAATATTCCTGGCAGACGTATACGCGGACTCGCGGGTCATTGCACGCCACGCAGAAATACAAAAGGAATATGCACAAATACGCGAACAGGTCCAACAGATGCTGCTCCAGCCGGAATGGCAGCAATGAGCTTTTTCAAGGAACTCAAACGCCGCAACGTGTTCCGCGTCGGCATTGCTTACACGGTGGCCACGTGGCTGCTGATCCAGGTGACTGATACCATATTCCCCCGCATCGGTTTACCTGATTCAGCCGTCACGCTGGTCATCGCTTTACTTAGCATAGGCTTCATCCCCGCGCTGATCTTCGCCTGGGTGTTCGAGATGACCCCGGAGGGTTTGAAGCGGGAATCTCAAATACAGCGTGAAAAGTCCGTGACGGCGCAAACGGCAAGTAAATTGAACCAGCTGACCATAGCTCTGCTGGTCGCGGCCATCCTGGTTGTCGTGGCCGACCGGTTTTTACCGGGCAGTGATACCGCTCCCGAGATTGGGGTGAATACATCCGCGGTGACGTCCGCACCAGCGGCGAAGGATGAACCTGCCCCTGAATTGCTGTCGCTGGCTGTCCTGCCATTCACCAATATGAGTTCCGACCCGGACAATGAATATTTCTCGGACGGTATCTCGGAAGAACTCCTGAACCTGCTCGTGCAGGTGCAGGGTCTGCGCGTGCCCTCGCGGACCTCCAGTTTTGCCTTCAAGGGCAAGAACATGGACATCAAGGAGATCGCCCGACAACTCAAGGTCGAACACATCCTGGAAGGCAGCGTGCGCAAATCCGGCAACCAGGTCCGCATCACCGCGCAGCTCATCGATGTGAGCACCGATACGCATATGTGGTCACAAACCTATGACCGTGAACTGGAGAATATTTTCGCGATCCAGGACGAAATTTCGACAGAGATCATCCGCGAACTGAAAATCGCACTGGACACGACCGGGATGGTCCCGCGTGACGAGGCCCGGCCTACCAGCAATATGCAGGCTTACCAGGATTACCTGCGTGGCCGCTACCTGTTTATACAACGCGGCGCGCCAGCGCTGCGGGCCAGCCTGGCGGCATTCCAGTCGGCGGTTGCGCTCGACCCGGAGTTTACCGAAGCCTGGGCCGGTTTGAGCATGACGGCAGCGACGCTCGCCGGCTGGGACCAGGCCAATGCCGAGGCAACTGACCGGATCGCCCTGGATGCCGGTAACCATGCCCTGCAACTCGATCCGAGTTCCGCGATCGCGATGGCAGGTCTCGGCATGGTGTATTCCAACCAGGGGGAGTGGCAACGCTCGCTCGATTTACTGAAACGTTCCTCCGAACTCTCGAAAGATTCGTCACCGATCTATTTCTATGGACTGGTATTGCAATCCGTCGGCTACCTCAGCGAAGCCCGGCAGGCGTTTTTACAGGCAGAACGGGTTGACCCGGTGTATCCCCAGCTTCAGGTTTTCCTGGGATTGAACGCGATGGCACTGGGTGACCTGGCAGCGGCACGGAATTATTTGCAGCGGGCCATTGACGGCGGTAACGCGAATGGCGTGGGTGGCATGTTTTTTCTGGAACTGGAAACGGGCAAGCCCGAAAGCGCCATTGCTTACCTGGAGGAACACACTGCGCTCGTCGAAGCAGGCCAGGCGAGCGGGATGCAAAGACAGTCGGCGGACGCGATTGCCGCCGCCATCAGGGATCAGTCGCTTTTGCAGAGTGGCATCGAGGCAGCCATGCTTGAGGATCACATCATAGCGCTGAACTATTTTGGCGCCGAGAAGGAAATAGCGCATCTCCTCAATAGCGATTTGGCCAGTGGAATAGCACTAAAAAACTCCCTGAGACTGGCATTTCACCTGTGGGCGCCAGCATTTTCCGGCTTGCGGCAGTTACCCGAATACAAGCAATTCCTGCGCGATTCCGGCCTGGTCGGCCTGTGGAAAGAACGCGGCTGGCCGGACCTGTGCAAGCCGCTCGGCGAGGACGATTTCGCATGCGAATAGTGATGCTTCAATGAACTTGTTTAACGAACTCAAACGCCGCAACGTGTTCTGTATGGGCATTGCCTACACGGTGGTGGCCTGGCCATGGCGGGCGGGACAAAAGGTCCGGTGGAACTGTTGAAAACCATGCTGGACGGCGGTGTCGGCCCAATGGTCTACCCGATCATGTATCATCCCGCCTTCGATGGCATACGGTCTGACCCGATCTATACTGAATTCATGCAGCAATACGCTCCGGAAATACAACAACAATGAGCTTTTTTACCGAACTCAAACGCCGCAACGTGTTCCGCATGGGAATCGCCTACGTGGTAGTCGCTTGGGTGTTGCTGCAGGCCATCGATTTCATCCTGGACATCATCACCGCACCCGGTTGGGTGATGCAGGTGTTTGTCCTCGCGGCCGTCGTGGGGCTACCCGTTGTTTTGATCTTTTCCTGGGTGTTCGAAATCACCCCGGACGGGATCAAGCTCGAATCGAAGATTACGCCGGGTGAGTCGGTCACCCACAACACCGGCCGCAAGCTGGACCGGACGATTATCACCTTCCTGGCTTTGGCCGTGGTGTTGTTGCTCGGTGAGCGGTTTGTATCACGGGAAAACGATGACGCAGCCACCCCGGCGCCCGCTACGGCCGTGGAACAGCCGCGGACAGCAGGTGCGACTACAGAACAAGACGCGCGTTCGCTGGCGGTCCTGCCCTTCGTCAACATGTCGTCGGACCCGGAGCAGGAGTATTTCTCCGATGGCCTGTCCGAGGAATTGCTCAACCGGCTTGCCCAAAATAGCCAGCTACGCGTCGCCGCCCGCACTTCGTCCTTCCAGTTCAAGGGACAAAACCTTGACATCGGCGAAATCGGCCGGCAGTTGAAGGTCAAGAATGTCATGGAAGGCAGCGTGCGCAAGTCGGGCAACCGCCTGCGTATCACCGCCCAGCTGATCCAGGTGGACAGCGGTTTCCATCTCTGGTCGGAAACCTTTGAGCGCGAGATGGATGACGTTTTCGCCATCCAGGACGATATCGCCCTGGCCATCACCACGGCGCTGGAGGCCGAACTCGGGGCGGCTCCGACAGCGGCAGAAACCCAGCCGACCGACAACATGGAAGCCTACCAGGCCTACCTGCAGGCCCGTTTCCTGCTCAACAAACGCGGTGGTGCAAACATGACTCAGGCGCACGAGCAGTTCGTGTTGGCGACCCGCCTGGACCCGGCTTTTTCCAAGGCCTGGTCCGGCATGGCTTTCAACTATGCATTGCTGCCGTTCTACAAGGCGGACATCTCTGCCCGGCAAGCCTGGGAAATCGTCAAAGCGTCAGCCAACCGTGCACTTCAGCTCGATCCAAATAATGCGGAGGCCTATGTCGCGCTGGCTGGAAACATTATCCAGGATGATTTGAAAACCATTTTGGGGTTCTATGAAAAGGCCTATGAACTGGCGCCGAGGAACCCCGATGTCGTCAACCTGTACGGAGATCACATGGCGTTCATCGGCGACTTCAAGGCCGCGTTGCGCCTCGAGCAGGAAGCCATTGATCTCGATCCGCTTGCGGCCGTCCAATACAATGACATGGCGTTTCTGATGTACCTGCTCGACCGGGACGAAGAAGGTTTGAGTTATGCGCGAACTTCCGCCAGCCTCGATCCTTCCGCCGTACGAACCAACCCGCTGATCATTGGCCTGATCCTGACCGGCCAATACGGGGAAGCCGAACAGCTGATCAAAAAGATCGAACAGCAGACGCATACCGAGGACGACCTGGTCAACTGGTGGTGGTGTTTCCTGTACTACCAGATGGGAGATGAGCAAAAACTCCGCTTAAGGCTGGCGGAGCGGATGGACAAGATCGATTCCGGGCCGGGGAGTTTCGACATGGTTTTTACGGCCTTCCTCGTTGCCGGGCTCGATGGAACGGAGGCCGCCCTGCCGATCCTCGAGAAGGCCTATGAAACCAGTGCGCCAAACCTCTGGTGGCCAATGTTGTTTTACCTGCCGGAAGACATCTCCGACGACCCGGACTGGCTGGCGTTCTGGCAGCAGCCAGGTCTCGCCGAACTGATGGCACTGCGCCGCAGCAGCAGGCCCACGGGGCATATCGGCTTCTGGAAGGAAAGTACACCGTGATGAGCTTCTTCAAGGAACTCAAACGCCGCAATGTCTTCAAGGTCGGTGTCGCCTACCTGGTGGCCTGCTGGCTTTTGCTGCAGATCATCGACCTGGTGCTGGAAAACATCAATGCACCCGACTGGGTCATGCAGGTATTCATGCTGGGTCTCGCAGTCGGCTTCCCGATCGCCATCATCGTCGCCTGGGCGTTCGAGATGACACCCGATGGCGTCAAGCTGCAGAAGGATGTCGACCGGAATGAATCCATCAGCCGGCACACGGGTCATCAGCTCAACCGCGGCATCATCGTGATCCTGTCTTTGGCGATCGTGTTGTTGCTCACCGACCGTTTTCGCGACGAACTGTTTGGCGCAAAGGAACCGGACGCTACCAAAACGGAGCAAAGCAACGACGCCGCGCATGAAACGCTGCCCGTAGATGACAGGATGTCCATCGCGGTATTGCCGTTCCGCGACATGAGCGCCGCCCGGGACCAGGCCTATTTCGGTGAAGGTATCGCCGAGGAATTGCTCAACGCGCTGGTCAAAGTCGAAGGTCTCGAAGTCGCTTCACGCACCTCCGCATTTTCGCTGGCGGATGAAAACCTCGACATACCGGCCATTGCCGCACGGCTTGGCGTCAATCACATATTGGAAGGCAGCGTGCGCACCGCCGGCCGGCAGGTGCGGGTCACGGCGCAGTTGATCGATGTCAGCAGGGACGTGCACCTGTGGTCGGAAACCTACGACGGCTCGCTGGATGATATTTTCAAGATCCAGGACGAAATCACCGGCAAGATTGCCGAGGCCATGAGGATGCAACTGGGCGGTGACAGCGCGGTTTCATCCGCCGAGACTTTGACCAGCAACGCGGAAGCCTACCAGCTGTACCTGCGGGGTCGTCACCTCTGGCGGCAACGCAACGCCGAATCACTGTGGGAGGCTATCCGGCTTTTCAACGCGGCGGTCGAACTTGACCCCGGTTTCCACCGCGCCTGGTCAAACATGGCCGTGGCTTATCTGAACCTGCCCGATTATGACCGCTCATACACGGCGGAAGAAAGCTTTGAGCAGGGTCTCATGGCGGCTGAAAAAGCCCTGAGTATCTCGCCCCGGTCCAGCGAGGCCCTGATTATCAAGGCAAGCTACAACGAGACCCACTGCAATATCAGCGATGCTGCCCGTCTGTATGAAACCGCCATCGCAAACAACCCCGAAGATCCGACCGCGCACCACTGGTACGCCATTTTGCAGTCGAACGCCGGCCGCCCGAACATGGCGCTCGAAAATGTCCAAAAGGCGAAAAATCTGGATCCGCTGATTTCAGCTGTCCTGGGGGTGGAAGCCATGGTTTACAAAGTTCTTGGAGACTACACCCGGGCGGAAGAGGCACAACGTGCGGCAGCTTCCCTGGGGCTGTTTCGCGGCTCCCTGTACCCGCTGGGCCAGATTTATTTACTGGACGGGGAAACTGAAAAAGGCAAGGCCCTGTTCGAAAAAGGCCGGCCAGGCGAAGACCCGCAACAGGTGGCCACGCGTCAATTGTTTTTGCAGGCGCTGGACGATCCGGAAAAACAGGATCTCCTCGATCAGCAGATCGGCAAAGCCGATGGTTCATACTCCTATGAAACCATCGATAATATTTCGTACCTTGCGCTGCTGGGCTCCGATTATGTCTTTGCTTACCAGTCGGATGTGGCATGCGTCATTCTTGATGCTTCCTTTTGGTATGAAACTTTCCGCGAGCAACGCAAGACACCCGAGTTTTTCGAAATGATGGAGCGCGCCGGCATGGTGGAGTACTGGCGCGAATTTGGCTGGCCGGATGATTGCGCATCGCTGGACCAGGACCTGGCCGAGTGTGACTCGCAATGAGCTTCTTTGCAGAACTCAAAAGACGCAATGTATTCCGCGTGGGTATCGCCTACGCCGTGTCCGCCTGGGTGCTTTTACAGATAGTTGACCTGGTACTTGAAAATATCGCGGCACCCGCATGGGTTATGCAGGTCTTCATGCTGGCCGTGGCCATCGGTTTTCCGTTGGCCCTGCTATTTGCCTGGGCGTTTGAAATGACACCGGAAGGCATCAAGCGTGAAAAAGATGTGGACCGGGCAAATTCGATCACCGCCCAGACCGGTCAGAAAATGAACCGCAACATCATCATCGCGCTGGTGATCGCCGTCGTGCTGTTACTGGTGGACAAGTTCACCCCCGATGAGGTGAGGTCAGGTTCAATTTCCCCCGAAGTCGTGCAGACAGACGAAAGTTCTGCGGAAGCGAAATTGAACCTGACCCCGGCATCCCAGGCCGAAACAAAGGAACAGTCGATCGCGGTGTTGCCCTTCGTCGACATGAGCCCCGAGGGCGACCAGGGCTATTTCGCCGATGGCATCTCCGAGGAAATCCTCAACGTGCTGGTCAAGACGCATACCCTCAAAGTGGCGGGCAGGACCTCGTCGTTCCAGTTCCGCGGTCGTGAAACGGACCTGCGCAGCATCGGCGAACAACTCGGTGTCGAGAATATCCTCGAGGGCTCGATCCGCAAGGCCAACAACCGCGTGCGAATAACGGCCCAGCTGGTCAAGGCCAGCGACGGCTTCCACCTCTGGTCGGAGACCTACGACCGCGAACTGACCGATATCTTTGCGATCCAGGACGAGATCGCCCGCGCCATCACCGCCGCACTCGCAATCGAGCTTGACCTGCCTGAGGCCGGGCAAAGCCTCGTCTCCGCCAGCACCAGCAACATGGACGCCTACGACCGCTACCTCGAAGCGCGGGGGCTGATCGCCCAACGCCTCGATTTTCCACGCGCCATCGAACTGTTGGAAGAAGCCACCCGCTTGGACCCGCGGTTCGCCGAGGGCTGGGCCGCCAACGCGCAGGCCCAATCCCTCCTGCCATACTACATGAACGTCACCCGCGAAGAGGTCAGCGCCGGGGTCGAATCGATGGCCCTCAAAGCGCTGGAGATCAATCCAAACCTGTCAATGGCGCATTCGGTGCTCGGTGACGTGTACCGCGACCGCTTCGACTGGAAAAAGGCTACTGCCAGCTACCAGCGCGCCCTGGCCCTGAACCCGGATGACGTGGAAGCCAACGAGCAATATGCACAGATGTTATGGCGCGTCATGTACTTTGACAAAGCGCTGCACCACAGCGCCAGGGCCGTCGAACTCGACCCGTTATCGTGGCTCAACCTGACCGTTCACGCTTCGCTGCTGTACGTCTCCGGTGACCGCACCGCCGGCTGGGCGGCCATGCAACGGGTGCTGGAAATGACGGACAGGAAACGGGATTACCCTTTGCGTCATGCCATCAACATGTCCGTCAGCGAAGGCCAGGTCGATCGTGCGGTAGGATTCATGCGTGACCTTTCCAACACTCTCGACCTGAAGAGCAATTCGCCCGCGGCCAAGGCCCACTTCGAGCAATTAATCCCGCTGCTGAACTCGCGGGAGGACACCCTCGCATTCCTCTCTGCCAACATGGATGAATCCTTCAAACTCGGTGTCAACAGCTCCTGGTCGCAGGACATCTACTGGGCAGCCTACTACGGCGACTACGCGCTGGCCGAAGAAATTATGAGCAGGGGCAGCCAACTCGATAAAGAACTGGGAATATTCGACACGAGCTGGATCAACTACCCGATCCTCGGCCCGCTGCACACCTCAGAGACCTACAAGGCACTGGTGCGAGGCACCGGTCTGGATGTTTTCTGGCGTGAAAACGGCTTCCCGATCAATTGCAGACCGATTGGAGATAATGATTTTGCGTGCAACTAAGGGAAAGGGGTCCTCAAAAGGGGTCAGGTACATTTTCCTGGGACACTATTCAGCCAGTAACGGTGTCGTTGCAAAGAAAATGTACCTGACCCCTTTTATATACCTGACCCCTTTAGTACGGAGATCCGAATGAGCTTTTTTAATGAACTCAAACGCCGCAACGTGTTCCGCGTCGGGATCGCCTACGCGGTGGTGGCCTGGGTGCTGCTGCAGGTGGTCGACCTGGTATTCGAATACATCACCGCACCTGCGTGGATCATGCAGGTCCTGATGCTGGCGCTGGCTATCGGTTTTCCGCTGGTGTTGATCCTCGCCTGGGTGTTTGAGATGACACCCGAGGGCATCAGGCGTGAAACGAGCGTGGATTCTTTGCAGTCCGTCACCAGCCAGACCGGACGTAAACTGGACCGTATCATCATCGCATTCCTGGCGCTGGCCGTGATTTTCCTGCTGGGAGACCGGTTCAGGACCGGTGGTATTCCAGTCCAAAAGGGGTCAGGTTCAATTTCTCAGGAAACTGCCCGGTCAACTGATGTTACGTCTGCTGAGAAAATGAACCCGACCCCGGCCCCGACACAAAACGAAAAGTCCATCGCCGTATTGCCGCTGGTCAACCGCAGCGTTCAGGCCGAGGACGCGTTTTTTGCCGAGGGTCTGCACGATGAACTGCTCACACAGTTGAGCCGGATCTCCGCCCTGCGTGTCATTTCGCGCACCTCGGTGATGGGTTATGCCGGCACCACCAAGCGCATTCCGGAAATCGCAGGGGAATTGGGTGTCGCAACGCTGCTCGAAGGCGGCGTGCAGCGTTCCGGCAACCGCGTGCGGATCAACGTGCAGTTGATCGAAGCGGCCACCGATGAGCACCTGTGGGCCGAGGTCTACGACCGCGAACTGACCGCCGACAACCTGTTCGATATCCAGTCGGATATCACCCGCTCGATCGCCAATGCCCTGCAGGCGGTCCTGACCGGCGAAGAGCAGCAAACACTCCAGCAAAA
>JBFZEL010000051.1:0-2921 GCA_041306925.1 Lysobacterales bacterium | reverse complement strand
TCGGTTCTTTTATCTCATCAATGCCAACCGCTTATATCCGGTCGCAGATCGATATTTACAATGGCCGGCATTATTGACGTATTCATGGGGACGTATTCATGGTGGCGATCCATGTGTATATAGCCCGTAGTTGGGAGTGCATAAGGCCTCCGATACGCATATTTTCACTTAAAGGAGTCTTTTGTCTGGACTATTGCGCGGAAAAGATCAATCATGCCCGATATGTCAGTATCTCATGTTGAAACCCGGGACGTGGTTCCCGGCACCCCGGTTTCGAGCAGTCCAGAAAACCCCGCACCAGCAGCTTCGAGCACCGACCCGGCGGTTGCCAAAATCGCATCCGGAGTCTTGCTGCGCCCCGCCGAAACGCAGCCAGCGAAAATTCTGTGGCAACACCTGAGCGTGCTCACGCTGGTGCATTTGCTCAGTCTGCTGGCCTTCATTCCATGGTTTTTCACATGGTCAGGCCTGACCGTTGCGCTCCTGGGGCATTTCATTTTTGGCATGCTCGGCATCACCATCGGCTACCACCGCCTGCTGACGCACCGCGGTTTTACCTGTCCGAAATGGCTTGAGTACACGTTCGCAACCATGGGTATGTTCAACCTGCAGGACAGCCCGGCGCGCTGGGTTGCGATCCATCGCATTCATCACCGGCACAGCGATCAACAGGCCGATACCCACTCGCCGCTTGTCAGTTTTTTTTGGGGTCATGTCGGCTGGGTGCTTTACCGGCACAAAGATACCAACCGCACCATCAGTTACGCAAAGTTTGTACCCGACCTGTTACGCGATCCGTATTACCGGCGCCTGGAACGCAACAACGGATGGTTCGTGGTTTATTTCATCCACGCCGTCCTGATTATCGTTGTTGGCGCGGTCGTCGGGTATTTTGCCGGCGGCTTCAGCGAAGCGTTGCATTACGCGGCAAGCTGGGCTGTTTGGGGCATTGCGGTCAGAACCGTCTTCGTGCTGCACGGCACCTGGTCGGTGAATTCGCTGGCACATCTGTATGGTTACCGCAATTACGAAACCGGTGACCAGAGCACCAACAACTGGCTGGTAGCCCTCATCGCCCATGGCGAAGGCTGGCACAACAACCACCACGCCGACCCGCGCTCAGCCGCGCATGGCCATCGCTGGTGGGAATTCGATATGTCGTGGTGGGTCATCCGGATACTTGAAGGCATTGGATTGGCCAGAAATGTCGTTCGCCCCAGCCGCCGCTGAGCAGGCTTTGCTGCAACCCGTTCACCCGTTGGGGTCGGCTGCCCGCGTCCTGCTGGTCAGTGTCTTCGGACCCTATGCCCAGGATGATGCCTACGGCAGCCGCGAGATCAACCCGATGGAGCTGTACCACAACCAGGTGACGCGCGTGCAGGCTGCCTTTTCGATGCGGACCTTCCAGCGCTCCTGGGGGCTCATGCTGATCCAGGCCAACCTGCAAGCCGCCTGCACCCTGCTGGATTTCCCCACCCTGGATCGATTTATCGAGGAACTCAAGACCCGTCAATACGATGTCATCGGCATCAGTTCGATCATGACCAACCTGCAGAAGGTCCGCAAGATGTGCCGCCTGATCGGCAAACACCAGCCCAATGCAAAGGTTGTCATCGGCGGACACATCGCCAACATAGCGGAACTGGAGAAATGGACCGGTGCGGATTATATCGCCCGTGGTGATGGCATCCAGTGGATGCGCAGGTATCTCGGTGAAGACCAGAGCCAGCCGATCCGGCACCCGCAAATCCTTGGCAACATCGGCACACGCATCATGGGTGTGAACCTGCGCAATCATGCGGGTGATCACTGCGCCACCCTGATCCCGTCGGTCGGATGCCCGATTGGCTGTAATTTCTGTTCAACCTCGGCGATGTTCGGCGGCAAAGGTAAGTCCGTCCAGTTCTACCAGACCGGCGCGCAATTGTTCGAACTCATGAGCAATCTGGAGACCAACCTGAAGATCAAATCCTTCTTCGTGATGGATGAGAATTTTCTGCTGGACAGGAAGCGGGCACTCAGCCTGCTCGCCCTGATGGAAAAGCACGACAAGGCCTGGTCCCTGTATGTGTTCAGCTCCGCTAACGTCCTTCGAAAATACACCACGGAACAACTGGTTGCGCTCGGCGTCTCCTGGGTCTGGCTGGGACTGGAAGGCAAGGGTTCGAAATACCCGAAGCTCGCCGGCACCGATCCCTATCAATTGATCCGGAATCTGCAGTCCCACGGCATCCGGGTCCTGGGTTCGAGCATTATCGGTCTCGAGGAACACACCCCCGAAAATATCGACCAGGTCATTGCAGAAGCCATCGGTCACGGCAGTGATTTCCACCAGTTCATGCTTTACACCCCGATCCCCGGCACACCGCTTTATGCCGAACACGAGGCCAATTCGACCTTGCGCAGTTTTACCGAAGTGCCGGTAGCCGATACCCACGGGCAGTTAACCTTCAACTACCAGCACCCGCACATCAGGAATGGTGAAGAGGGCAAATACCTGTTGCGGGCTTTTGAACGTGACTTTGCAATCAACGGCCCGAGCGTGGTGCGCATCGCCCGTACGACACTGCGGGGCTGGCAACGCTACAAAAATCACCCGGACCCGCGTATCCGCAGTCGCTTTGCGCACGAAGCAGCCAACCTGCCGATGCGCTACGCAGGCGTGCTCTGGGCAGCACGTCAGCGTTACCGGAATGAGCCCCATCGCAGGCAACTGATCGACGGGGTTCTGAACGAATTCCATGCCGAGTTTGGCTGGAAGTCGCGTTTGGCCGCGCCCATTGTCGGCCGTTACCTCCATCACGCGCTGCGGCGCGAGGAACGGCGTCTCGAAAACGGCTGGACCTACGAACCGCCCACTTTTTACGAGACCAACCGGGCCGATGAATCCGGCGGCGCCAAATATGTTGAAGGTATCAAGT
>JBFZEL010000050.1:0-2898 GCA_041306925.1 Lysobacterales bacterium | reverse complement strand
CTTTGGAATTGCGCAATGTAAGCCGTAATGCCATATTGGGCAATGACCGGAATAGAAATGATAGACAGCGCAGAAGCGGTTTTGTATGGCTTTGTTTCAACCAGCATGGCCTGATAGGCATGGTGAATCTCCTGGGCATGGCGTAAGAAAACTGCCCCGGCGGGCGTGATGGCAATTTTGCGTTTGCTACGGTCAAATAGCTGGAAACCCAATTCCTTCTCAAGCGCCAGGATTTGTTTGGATAGGGATGATTGCGAAATGAATAGCGCCTGGGCCGCAGCCAGGTAATTGCCGGTTTCGGCCAGTTTTAGAAAGTATTCTAACTGCTTCATCTCCATAACAGCGCTCCTATTCCATTCTGGAATAGATTGTATCAGACTTTGAATTGCTTGGAAGCCCCCTGAGATGTATCATCACCAGCATTCAACAAGCTTTAGAACCCGTTTTTATAAAGGAAATCCCCGTGAAAAAGTCTTTTTCTCTCACCCTGGTAATCTGTATGCTGGCGACCCTGTTGCTGACTGCCTGTGGCAGTACGGCCACTCAGGTTGCCGAAACCGCTGCTCCTACGGCTACCACCCAACAGGCAAGCGTGCTGCCGCAGCGCGGCGGCTCAGGCGGCTCGAGCACGTTTGCCTCGGTAGCCCCCACGTACGCAGACCTGGCTTACGCCACCTTGTCATCGGCCCAAAAACTCGACCTGTATATTCCCACCAGCGGTTCAGAGCCATTTCCTGTTGTCATCATGGTGCACGGCGGTGGCTTTATGATGGGAGACAAGGCCGATGGCGCTGGCCTGACGGGTGTGGATCAACTCCTTGCAGCTGGGTATGCCGTGGCGAGCATCAACTACCGCCTGAGCAGCGAAGCCATTTACCCGGCGCAAATTTTCGATGCCAAAGCCGCGGTGCGTTTCTTGCGCGCCAATGCAGCCCAATACAACCTGAATCTGGATCAGTTTGGCGCCTGGGGCGCTTCGGCGGGCGGCAACCTGGTTTCGCTGCTTGGAACCACCTGCGGCGTGGCTGAACTCGAAGGGGCGGAACTTGGCAACGCTAAGCAATCGAGCTGTGTTCAGGCGGTCATTGATTGGTTTGGCCCGATTGACTTCCTGAAAATGGATGAGCAGTTTGCCGGTACAAGCTGCCCGCAAACCCATGATGCTGCCAACTCTCCCGAATCAATGTTGGTTGGCGCAGCGATCCAGACCGTGCCGGAAATCGTCCAGACGACCAACCCGATGAACTATATCACCGCTGATGACGCGCCATTCTTCATTGAAAACGGCACTGCTGATTGCAACATTCCGCCCATCCAAAACAAGAACCTGGCCGATGCGCTCAGCGCAGTGATTGGCGCCGACAATGTTAATTATATTTCCCTGGAAGGTGCCGGGCATGGCGGCAGCCAGTTTGCAACTGCTGAGAACCTGGCGCTGGTAATCGATTTCCTGGACAAGTATTTGAAGTAAAACCATTCCTTTTTGGAATAGAAAGCAATAAAAATGGAATTGCTTGTTAGGTCATGGGAAGGTATGCTGAAAGCAAATCAACCCAATGGTTGGAAAACTTAAACAAGGAGAATGACCCGATGAAAAAATCCCTTTCCTTCTTGCTAGCAATCTTGTTGATTGTTAGCATCCTGCTCACAGCCTGCGGCAGCCAGCCCGCCACTGAAGCCACCACGCAGCTCGCCACCGAAGCGCCGGCTGCTCCAGCGGCAACCGAAGCAGCCCCAGCTGAGGACACCACTGTTTCTCTGGTGCCTGCAAAACCCGGAGCGCCTTTTGATATCAATGGCAAAACGGTCTGTTATATCATCCCCTCACTTGCAAATCCTTTCTTGAACGGTGTTTCCACTTCCGTTACAGAAAAATTCAAGGCCGATGGCGTGACTGTGAATGTCTACGGTGCCGACGAAGGTGGTTTGAACCAGCAATTTGATCAGATCGAGAACTGCATCTCCATGAAAGTTGATTTCATGTATGTTATGGCAGCCGGCGAGATTGATCAGTTGGTTCCCGCTATCGAAGAAGCCAAAAAAGCCGGTATCATGGTGATGGGGGTTCCCCCTCAAAAACTGGCGCCCTTTGATGCAATCATGCATACCAGTCAAAAAGAAGACGGTGAAAAAGTCGCCAAAATGGCTTGCGATTTTATCAATACCGTTTACCCGGATGCTGCCGATGGCAGTGTTGAAACCGCCATTATTGGTGGCGCCAGTTCCTCCGTTGGCATGCATTTGCGCGATGAGGGCTATGCCACGATCACTGATATCTGCCCCAAGGTTAAACTTGTCGCACATCTCGATATTTCAACGGATAGCATTCCCGCTGGCCAGGCTGCCGCCGAGAACGTCTTAACCGCCAATCCCAATGTCAAGGTGTTCCTTGGCCAATCCTCAGCCCATGCCCAGGGTATCGCCAATGCCATCAAGGCGCTGCCGGGGGTTGACATTACAAAATATGCGGTCTTTGCTGGCGATATGGATCCTTCCATGATCCCAACTGTCACCAGTTGTCAGGATCCCTACAAGGGCTTTGTTGCCATCGGTGGAACCTCGCTTGATCAGGCAACTTACGAACAGATCAAGAAAATGCTGCAGGGTGTTGAGTACCCTAATATCATCAATGATGTCTTGGAACCGATCACCTGCGTTTTCACTACGATCGCTCCAAAATAGAAAGCGTTCTGTAAATCAACGAAGTGAAGGGTTAGGGGGACCCTTCACGAAAAAAACAGAGGTGGAAAAGAATGGATGCCAAGGTTGCATTATCCCTGGAAAACATCACCAAAAAATATCCCGGCGTTCTGGCTCTGGACAATGTCTCGGTCAGTTTTCAAGAAGGTGAGGTACACGCCTTGTTGGGCGAGAACGGCGCCGGCAAATCGACGTTGA
>JBFZEL010000049.1:0-3318 GCA_041306925.1 Lysobacterales bacterium | reverse complement strand
CCCGCTGCTTTGCTGTCCGCCAGAGTTTGGCATAACCCAAACCTGCTATTATCTTTTATACGCATATCCGACCCCACCAGCCTGGTGGACCCGGCCTTTATTTTAAGTGTTTGTGAGGTATTGATGAGCAACCGCCCCGAACCGGCGCTCGAGCAGGCCCGTGAATCAGACCGGCGTGATCCCCTGCGCAGTTTTCGCAACCAGTTCTGGATTCCCAAAAAGGCCGATGGCGGCGAACAGTTGTATTTTTGCGGCAATTCGCTGGGTTTACAACCCCGCGGCGTTGCGGCAGCGGTGGCAGAGGAACTCGGCGCCTGGCGGGAGCTTGGCGTGGAAGGTCATTTCAAGGGCGCTCGACCGTGGCTTGCGTATAACGATCTGCTGCGCGGACCGATGGCTGAACTGGTCGGTGCAAAACCGCTCAACGTGGTCATCATGAACGCGCTGACCGTCAACCTGCACCTGATGATGGTGAGTTTTTACCGGCCCCGGGGGCAGCGCAGACAGATCCTGATCGAACAACAGTCCTTTCCCTCGGACCGCCAGGCAGTCGAATCACAAATCCGCATGCATGGTCTTGACCCGCAAGAATGCCTGGTCGAAATCGCGCCCTGCGGCGATTCGCGCATCATCGAAGAAGCCGCGATCGAGGATTACCTGGCCAAAAACGGCGAACGGGTCGCACTGGTCCTGTGGCCCGGTGTGCAATACGCCAGTGGCCAGTTTTTTGATCTGAAGCGGATTGCCGATGCCGCCCACAATGCCGGGGCCATGTGTGGATTCGACCTGGCGCATGCGGTTGGCAATGTGCCCCTGCAGCTCGATGCCAGTGGTGTCGACTTTGCGGTCTGGTGTACTTACAAATACCTCAACTCTGGCATGGGGGCAGTCGCAGCCTGTTATGTCAATCACCAGCAGAGCGCACGCGCAGACCTCACCCGTCTGCATGGCTGGTGGGGTAACGACCCGCGGTCGCGGTTTGAGATGAGACCTGAATTTGCACCGGCCAGCGGCGCCGATGCCTGGCAGCTGTCCAACCCGCCCATACTGGCCATGGCACCCATCAGGGTTTCATTGGAACTGTTCCAACAGGCAGGCATGGCACGGCTACGCGCGAAGTCGGTCGAAATGACGGCTTACCTGGAGCGGCTGATCCGATCTGAACTGGCTGACACGATCGAGATCATCACGCCGGCAGAGCCACAGCGCCGCGGTTGCCAGTTATCCCTGCGGGTGAGGGCCGGGCGCGCGGCCGGCAGAAACCTGTTTGAACGACTGGAAGCCGCCGGCAGCATCCCGGACTGGCGTGAACCGGACGTGATCCGGGTGGCGCCGGTGCCTTTTTACAACCGCTTCGAGGACTGCTGGCAATTCGTCAGGCAGGTCAGGGAACTCACCGGCAAAGCCTGACCCGCAGGTTTTAACCTCAGCCAGAAATCTTCACCCGTTAAAGAACCGCGAGCCTGGGCTTGTCATGCTATTGAGGCTACTGGCAGGGCAATTGCTCGGTCAGCTTGCTGGCATCATCCGTGCGGTTGATGGTTCCGCTCAGGGGTGAATTCAGCAGGTAATCCAGGTTCCAGGTCATATTGTTTTCATCGGCGTAATTCAACGTAAGAACGCCGACCTCCGCGGACGTCGGCGGGTTGCCGGTACATACCGGGCAGTAGCCGCTGAATTGCGATAATGGTATCTCGGCGCGCGGCAAACCAGCCGTTGCGCCGAAGCCGTTCAGCCACACCGGTCTGCCCCGGGCGTCATAGATGTAATGCAAATAACCCTGGGCAACTTCATTGGCCAGGGCGCTGCCGCCGCCGACGCCGACCGCTTCGCGCGACCAGATGCCGGTGTAACTCTTCTTGGCATTGTTGACGGTCGGACACAGCGGCGGTGATAACGGCACCATCCGGTCGCTGCCTTCGTCACCGTACAGGACGAAGGAGAATATATTGTCCTCAGCGCCCAGCGTCGTCACCGAAACATGACCAACCGGCGACTCCTGCTGCAAAGTGCCGTCGTTGGTAGCCCTCAGCAGATCCGCCACCCAGACATTGCCGGCCGGTTTGGGCGCCGATGCGATGTACCAGGCGGGCGCGCCGTCCTCATCGTAGGTATACCAAAGGAAGGCTCTCCAGTCGCCGGCCGTGGCGTAATCAAACCCCTGGCCGACATCCGGTCTTGAAATGGGTTGCCACAAGCCTGCGCTCAATGGCACCGGTATTCCGGAAAAACCCATGTCGACCCTGATCGCAACCGCTGCTGGCGAGACGCTGGTATTCCGGAGGACCGCATACCAGCGGCCCGGAACGACTGCGCTGCCTGAAAGCGTTAATGTTGGGCCGGTGCCTCCCGAACCCGTGGCCGAGGCCAGCGGCCCGCCACTGGTATCGGGCGCCGCGACGAAAGGTGCATTGGCAAAAGCATTATCGAATTCGACCCGGTAAAGTTCCAACCGCAGGGCCGCATTCTGTGCGCTGTCGGCGCCGCTCGCCGTGGTCGCAACGGTAAATGAATCCGTCCCCGCTGGCACATCGAAAAATACGCGATCGTGCGTGGCGCCGCCATTGATGGTCAAGCCACGACTGACACCGTCCATCAGCACGAGCGTTGCGGGCGCCGCGATACCGGTCTTGGTAAAATTGACCGGAATGACACCGATGTTGACGGGGCTTTCGCGCCGTGTGCCGATGCCGACAGCACCGAGCAGTTCCGTGCCGGGAACAGCGCTGACATTATCCCAGGACAGTCGCACGGTCTGGCTCGCGCCAATCGCCACGATCCCGTCCCCGCTGGCTGCCAGTGGCGACGGCGTGTTGTTGCCCACCACTGCTGATTTAAGCGTTACCGCATCCTGCGGGTTGGTGGCATCCCAGTTTTGCACCAGCACCCAGTACTCACCGGCTACGGGGTTGATCAGATCGCATGACTCGAGGTCTGATGGCGAAGTGCTTGCGCAGAGCTCTTCACCCAACTGCGCAATGCCATCACCATTGGTATCCCGGCCGACAAACAAATCGACATCCGCAGACGTTGTATCCAGTGTTTCTGCGCGCAGCAACAAGGTGCCTTCCGGCACGCTGTGCATGACGGTCATCACACCCGCGCCGCCGTCATAGGGATCGTCGTCGGTCGGGTCCTGCGCCAGCAGTTGCACCGTTTCGGTCGGCACCACCAGACCGCCACTGGTAAAGGTGGCGTCCGACATCGCGGCCAGGCCGCTCAATTGAAAGTCCTGCCAACCGGAAACCTTGTCGGTGAGAATATTCCATACCGGCGGCAATTCACCACCGTCGGCAAAAACTGCCACGGGGAATACCA
>JBFZEL010000048.1:0-4946 GCA_041306925.1 Lysobacterales bacterium | reverse complement strand
CTCGCGCGCGGCAAATAGTCCGCTGTCGATATTGATCCAGTGAAGGTAACCTTCTACGTCTCCAACGACAACAAAATTGCCGTAAAAAGCCGGTCGCGTCAGACCCCGGTGCAGCAACTCGTCCTGCTTCCAGGCCTCGGCGCCGTTGCGCCGGTCGAGCAGCCACACATTACCGTCCTTGTCACTGATAGCCAGGTTGAGACGGTCCACGGAAACACCCGTGGCCGAAGAAATATCCTTGAACCAGAGCAAACGGCCGGAATCGGCGGCCAGCGAAGCAAGGCGGTTCTTATAACTTGAAACCAACAGGTCGGATGCGACGAAAACCAGTTGTCCATCGATATCGGACAGGCGTTCCAACTCGGTCCGGCCTTCCACCGTGACCAGGGTCTGCTCCCACATCAGCACGCCGTCTTCCTGCTTCAGGGCAACCACCTCACCACCGTCGTAGCCGACAAAGACCACGCCGGCCCGCAACAACAGCGGCGCGTTACCGCGCAGCGTCAACAGGGGGACACTGTGGTCAAAGACCCACAAACGCTGACCGGTGTCTTTATCCAGGCCGAACACACGCCCGTCGATGCAACGCACAACCACGATGCCGTCGGCCTCTGCAGGTGCTGCGAGCACTTCCGAGGTTACCGTCGCCGACCACAGCTGGGTACCGGCGCTTGCGTCGAAGGCGAAAACTTCGCCGTTTTCAGTCCCCATCATCAACAGCTGCCCGGAAACTCCGGGGCCGCCTGTGAATGGCAGGTCTGTCTTGATCTCCCAGAGTTTACGCCCGCTCTGTGCGTCGAGCGCCACCAGCTGGCCCTTGTAATCGGCGGTGAACAGGGAGCCTTCCGAATAGACGGGTCTGATCTGCCTGCCGGACTTGTCCAGGCCCTTGCCGACATCGGTGGACCAGACTTTACCTACTTTGAGCGTTGCTTCGAAATCAACCAGTTCCGCCGGGGCTTCGGGTTCATCCTTGTCACCCCAGCTCTTTATCCAACTGCAACCGTTGAGCAGCAGTAACGCCGCCAGCGCAGGGATAAACCATTGCCTCACATTTCACCCCCGCCGTCACCGTCAGCGATGCTTGCAGCGTCTTCCACGCTGGCGCTCAATGCCTGTATTTTTATGTCAAGCAAATCGCGATTGCCAACACCTTCCTCCAGTGCGCCCAACGCCGCTTGGTAGCTCTCGACAGCCTTGGCAGTTTCACCCTTCGCGACAAAAATATCGCCTCTGATTTCGGCAAAAAGCGCTTCGAAACCGACGCTTGAAGACGCCCCTTCAAGTAATTTCAGGGCCGCGTCCGCATCGCCCTGGCTGAGCTTCACGCGCGCGAGTCTTTCCCGCGCAATCAGCCTGATGGGCTGCGGCTGGCCGTGTTCCATTGCATATTCCAGATCACTGACCGCTAACTCCTCCTGACCGGCAAATATGCGCGCCTTGGCCATCATCAGCGCAGCCATGGAGGCGTAGGCTGATTTGGGATGCTCGGTTTTCAACACCTGATAATTGGTGACCGCGGCGTCCAATTTGTTGTCTTTGATCAGATTGGCCATCACCTGGTATTCGGCCGATGCCTGTTGGCGTTTGCTGGTTTGCCAGCCCTGCCACTGTTTGAAGCCAAACATCAATCCGAAGGCGAGGACCAGGCCCATTACGATGGCACTGCCATTTTCCCGTAACCAGCTCTTTACGCGTTCACCCTGTTCATGGGTATTATATAAATCTGACATTGCTTCTATTAATCCATCATTTTGAAATTGCACCGGACCTAAGCCGGCATAAAGTTTATAACGCTTTAATATAACCCTGAATCCAGTTACCTAACTCATTGCGACCGAGGGTCAACTGGTTTTCACCGTTACGTAAAAATTTAACCGTTACCTGATCAGTGAGTATCTCATCCTGACCCAGTACCAGGGCAAATAACGCATCGCTGCGGTCCGCGCGTTTGAACTGGGTTTTAAAACTGCCGTCATTCAAGTTGACCAACAGACGCAGATCCGGTATCCCGGCGCGCAAATCATACGCGAGTTGAAGCGCAGATTCAGTGCTGTTTTCGCCAACGGCAACGAGATAACCATGCGGAGACGGGGGCGCAATGTCATGTGTTTGGCTCAACAGCTCAACCAGGCGTTCCTCTCCCATCGCGAAACCGATACCGGGCCAGGGTTTTCCACCTTGTAATTCGACCAGGTTATCGTAGCGGCCACCGGCACAAACGGTACCTTGCGCGCCCAATTCATCGGTGATCCACTCAAACACCGTGTGACAGTAATAGTCGAGACCACGCACAAGCCGGGGGTTTTCATGAAACTCGATACCGAGCCTGTCCAGAAAACGCTTCAGCTGCTGATAATGATTACGCGACCCTTCACCCAGATGCGCCGCCAGTAAGGGTGCATCCGCCAGCAGTAACTGAACTGCCGGGTCCTTGCTGTCCAGAACACGCAGGGGGTTGCGCTCTGCCCGCTCATTGGTTTGATCGTCCAACTCACCCTTGTGCGCATCGAGGAACGCATACAGCTGATCCCGGTAGCTTGCGCGTTCGTCCGCGTTACCCAGCGAATTGATTTCCAGACGCAGGTTCCGCAGTCCAAGGCTTTTCCAAAGCTGACTGCCGAGCATCAATATCTCGGCATCAGCATCGGCACCGGGTGCGCCGAAAAGTTCTGCTCCAATCTGGTGAAACTGCCGGCTACGGCCCTTTTGCGGACGTTCGTAACGGAACATTGCGCCGCTATACCAGAGTCGTCTGACCGGCCCGTACAACAGGCCGTTCTGCAAGGCTGCACGCACCACGCCGGCGGTACCTTCGGGACGCAGGCTCAATGATTCGTTGTTGCGGTCATCAAAGCTGTACATTTCCTTCGCAACGACATCGGTCGCCGAACCGATGGCACGTGTAAAAACTTCGGTTTTTTCCAGCAGGGGCAAACGGATCTGCTCAAACCCGTAGCCGGCAAATACCTGCCCGGCCGTGCTTTCAAGCTTTTGCCAGAAATGAATATCTTGCGGGAGGATGTCGTTCATCCCCCGGATTGAGCGGATCGGGGAGTTCATTCAGTTGCTGTCTGGCTCACTATTCTCGGCCTGCAGGGTTTGCGGCCAGGTCAACTGCGCAACATCTTCCCGGGTAAAGGCGGTCAAATCCACGGCTTCCCCGTCCATTGACAGACGCACCGCTGATGCGCGTCCAAACAGGATTCTGAATGGCGGTTGCCCTTGATAGGATCTGTCGCTCCCACCCCGGAGCAGGTCCATCTCGAGTTGCTTTCCCGTAGCGTCGGTAATCTCGACCCAGCTGTCTGCGGATACGGCGATCTGCAATCGGCTCTCACCTTCAGGCAAAGCCGGTTTCGATACGGCCGCCCATGCGGTCTCCGCCGTATCCAGGCCGTCCGGCTTTTTGCCGTGAAGGGCACCGAGCGGCGCAATCGAAGCATTCACCGGACCACTGTACGTACGTGGTTGGGCAGGACTGGTCACATTTTCCACTGCTCCGTCATTCTGCAACCGCGAACCGCTTTGTGAAAGCCTCACTGCCTCGTGGGTAAATTGCCAGGCCAGCGTTCCAACCAGTAATGACGCCAGTACATAACTGCTGGCGCGCAACCACTTCTCCGTTGAATTGCGTTTTGGTGGTTCGGCAAAAATATTTTGCAAGACCGGTTCCTGCACGGTGGCAGGTTCCAGCAGGGCCGGGATTTCTTCTTCCGGCACGTGCAGAAATCGTGCGTAGGACTGAATGTAGCCATTTCTGTATAACAAGGCGATATGATCCGCCTCGCCCCGTTCAATGGCGCCCAACAGTTTCTCGTCCAGGATGACCGCGCTCGCAACCTCTGCCAGCGTCAGTTTGCGTTTCAGCCGCAACGATTTCAGATATTCACCCGTTGCCATTGGAATCAGGTCTTGTTGTGAATTCATCTTCCAGAGAGCCTCCGAACCTCAGCGGTCTGATCAGAATCGGGGTGGTTATTTTCCAGCATCAGTTTATACGTATTGGCGGCTTTAGCATTATTCGACGCCATCTCTATCCTGTAAGCGAGCAGAAGCGTATCCGCCGTGTGGTCGCTTACCGCCTCGTATCTTTGCATAAACGCACGCGCCTTCAGGTAGTCCTTTTGTTCGAAAGTCAGCCTCGACATATTCATCAGGGCATCGGGAAAATCCGGTTCAATTTTCAATGCGCTGCGCAGGAACTCATCGGCCCTGGCGTAGTCGCCTTCACCGAGCGCGCATGAACCGGCATTCGTCAATGCGACAGACGGGGAATTGTAGAAGGGATCCTCAAGTGCCGCCAGAAAATGCTTGATCGCCTGGTCCGGCTTGCCGTTCTGGCACAGGTAGACGCCGTAATTATTATTCACATCACCATCCCTGGGGCTGGCCTCATAGGCCATTTTATAATGCTTGCCGGCCAGTTCCTTCTCACCGATACGTTCGTAGAGCACCGCCAGCACCGTTTGTGCCGGCGCATAATTCGGGTCCTGGTTGACCGCCTTTTTCAGCTTGCTTAACGCCACTTCGTACTGGCCGCGTTCCATGTACTCGAGACCCAGGGAGGTATTAGATATTACCGCCTTATGGGTTTCGGTTTCAGCATAGGGGTCCTTCGACTGTTGCGAGGCGCATGCACTGAGCAGCGTGGCAATGAAAGCCAACATCAACGGAAATACCAGGCGCGGCAAACACAATCCGATGGAAATTGGATTTCCGTTGGATATACCATTCATGAAGTGATTTCCGCCATTCTCAGTTTTATCCTTGCACTTCTCTTGGTGCGATCCTGCACCTTGCCGACCAACTGTCCGCAAGCCGCGTCGATATCCCCGCCACGGGTCTTTCGGACCGTCGCGATCAACCCGCCCTGCATGACTATCTCCTGGAACCGGTCGATACGTTCCTGGCAAGCTTAATCTGATACCCTTTAACCCGTTTCC
>JBFZEL010000047.1:0-4541 GCA_041306925.1 Lysobacterales bacterium | reverse complement strand
ACAAGCTGACCGCCATCCTGGCGGCGATGCAGAACTGGATGGAGGAAAAGGAGTACGTGTCGGTTGCCCAGCTGAAGGGCAGCATGAGCCAGAAAAACCTGCCCGATCCCTCCATCGTGGCCCGCGCCAGCTATCTGCGGGTGCTCGACAGCTTCTCGCCGCGGCCCGGGGTATGGTCCTGATTCGGAGTCAAAGACAAACTGTTCTGCGGGATCGAGCCCCGCCGTTCGCATGCATGTAGACAAGTCTTAGATGTTCGTGCCAAGCTGAAAACCGAAATCTTCCGTGTAAATCAGTCATTCCAGAATCGTGAGGCGCGATACATGACTAACCGTTTCTTCATCGTCGATGTCTTTGCAGAGAGTGCCTACACCGGAAATCAACTGGCAGTGGTGGTCTGCGAGGTACCACTTCCCGATGCAACCATGCAGCAGATCGCGGCAGAGACGAACTATTCGGAAACCACTTTCGTCACCCCCAAACCCGAGCAGGATGGCGGTTACCGTGTGCGGATATTTACCCCCGCGCGTGAAATTGCCTTTGCCGGTCATCCCATTCTCGGTAGCGCGTGGGTCCTGCGTCATCATGTCTTGCCACGAGCCGCCGCATCGATCCGGCTGAACCTCGCGCTGCAGCAGATCCCGGTCGAATTCGAACAGCCTGCCGAAGGAGAAGAGCTGGCCTGGTTTCTTGCACCGCCGGCTACGCTCGGACCCGGCTGTGCCGCGGAGCCGATGGCCTCTGCTCTTGGAATATCTCCCGAGGACATCGATGTGGAGTTTCCTGTGCAACAGATCTCTTCAGGGACCTCGGCCATGATCGTGCCCTTGCGCAGTCTCGACGCGCTTCGGCGCAGCATGCTCGACATCGACGCGTATACCGGACTGGCGTCCGAGGGGTTTCCGCCCCTCGTCTACCTGTTCTGTCGCCAGACGCATCATCCCGACAACGACCTCTGCGCACGTTTCTTCTTCGAGGCACACGGCGTTCGCGAGGATCCGGCCACCGGAAACGGTGCGGCATTTCTCGGCGCCTATCTGCTCGAGCACCGGGTCCTGCAGCAGTCAGATCTATCCCTGCGAATCGAGCAAGGCCACGAGATTCGTCGACCGTCTCTGGTCATGCTGCGCGCACGGATGGCCGACGGACAGCGCGTGGTGCACGTCGGCGGCCGCGTCATGCCGGTGGTGCAGGGCGAACTGGTTTAAGGCTGATCGCAGCAGACGATCAGAAGCGCCAGGCCAATCCGACCAGCCAGGCGTGATCCGGTGCGGCATCGGTCAAGCCTTTGCGATAGCCGAAGCCGAAATCAAGATCGGACGTCAGGGAATACACCAGCCCGATTACCGCGGATCCCACGTTCGGGTGTCCTGACTTCTCGGGGTTGCTCTCGGCGCTTGCATCACTTACCAGCCGCAGGCTCTCATTGACGCTATATTCGACGGACGCCGAGAGGTGATAAATGTTGCGGCGTTCTTCCGGCTCGTTGTCGAGGATGCGGGTATAGCCAAGGTGCAGATTGAACGCCCAGGGATCACTCGTGTAAGTCATCACGGCGAACAGGCTGGGAATGACAGTTTCCGCACTCAGGCCCTCGTCATCATTCCCGGTCGGCAATCCGAGTCCCGGACGCAGCGCAAAGCTCAGCGGGCCCTCATCGTAGAACCGCCATTTGGCCGCAATTTCCATGTCGGAATAACCTGACGCGGACGTCGAGATCGAACCTGTTCGTTCGGCCAGTTGCTCGTAGGGCAGGTCGAGGATGGCATCGATAGTGTCCGTGAGACCGATGGAGAAGAGGGCATTGATGCTCTTGGCGCGTTCTTTGGTCCCGATATCATGGTTGTGGCTGAGTTCGTGGGTCAGCTCGATCTGGTAGCGCCCGGCTCCCTGTGTGCCCGTATCCTCGGTAAGCAGTGGATGGCCCGCCCTTGCGGCCAGTGGCCAGTGAACGGAGAAAGCGAAGACGAGAAGTCCTGCGAGCCGGGTCGCTTCTCTTGCTCGCTTTCTTCTATCGAGCGTTGAATCAGGTCGTGAAGAACTGGTAGGGCATGACCCGTATGTTCGGCTTAACCCGCTTTCTTCGAACTGTCGGCCGCGCATCATTGAGCGTCATTCGGAGCAGGCGGTTCCTGGGGTATCGGCGCCCGAAAGGATTTCATCGAGCAATTCGATCCAGTGGCTGACCGGCACTGGCGAAGCCTCGGCCAGGTGCGTGAGGCAACCGATGTTGGCTGTCGCGATGGCCGTCGGACGGCTGGCCATCAGCGTGTCCAGCTTGCGCGCACGCAGCGATTCCGACAGTGATCGCTGCAGGAGCGAATAGGCGCCGGCCGAACCGCAGCACATGAAGGAGTAGGACACTGGCAGCAGTTTGAAGCCGGCTCGCTTAAGCAGTTTTTCGACCACGCCATTGAGTTTTTCGCCGTGCTGCAGGCTGCAGGACGACTGGAAGACGATGCGACGTCCGGGTTGCGGTGCAGGGCGCTCCTGAATCGGATCCTCCTTCCATTCTTCTGCGACGATTTCCGCGATGTCTTTTACCAGTTCCGAGACGCGCCTTGCCTTGTCGTGGTACTTGGGATCGTCTTGCAGGAGTTGTCCGTACTCGCGGAAGTGCATGCCACAGCCGCTGGCAGTGAGGACGAGGGCCTCGGCACCGGCTTCGATGTGTGGCCACAGGGCATCGATATTTCTCCGCATGAAGGCGCGTGCCTCGTCTGTCGCTGCCAGGTGGTGGCTCAGGACGCCACAGCAGCCGTCGCTCGCTGCAATCAGCCGAATGCCGAAGCGATCCAGCACGCGCGCCGCGGCAGCATTGATATCCGGCGCCAGCGCCGGTTGCACGCAACCCTGCCAGATAACCATTTGCCGCGCGTGCGCGCGGTCCGGCCAGGCGCCGGATGACCGTCTCTGCGGAATCCGGGCGCGTAGATCGGCTGGCAGGAATCGACGCAGCGCCTGGCCGGTGCGCAGCAAGGCTGTGAAGCGGGTGCGGTGGGCCACCACCGCACGTACTGCTCGGCGTGCCAGCCTTTCCTTCAACGGTCGTTGCACGTCCTTCTCAACCAGCTCACGTCCGATATCGAGCAGGCGGCCGTAGCGAACGCCTTGCGGGCAACTGCTTTCGCAGGACCGGCAACTGAGGCAGCGATCAAGATGCAGTTGCAGGTTGGCGGCCAATGATTTTCCCTCGAGCGCTTTGAAGGATAAGGCGGGCGGCAATGAGCTGGAGTCGGGTTCTTTCCCCACCAGCATGAGCTTGGTCAGATAGATCCGCCCGCGCGGTCCATCCCAGCCTTCATCGAGCAGGCGGAAGGTAGGACAGACGGGTTCGCATTGCCCGCAGATCACGCAGGATTGCAGGAGCGCCGCCGCTTCTTGGCCCAGATCGGTATCGCGGAATTTTTCGGTCAGGTCGGTTTTCATTTCAGAGTTCCGGATAAATCGTGTCGTTCGACTTCGATAGTGGGAGAGGCACTTCGGCAAACCGCTGACACAGCAGACTATGGATGGGATAAAGACCGTTGTCCAAGACCTTATTCCGATCGCATCGATAGTCATTGTTTATGGAATTAGCGCACGCCGGT
Organism: Lysobacterales bacterium; assembly: GCA_041306925.1. Lineage (GTDB taxonomy): Bacteria > Pseudomonadota > Gammaproteobacteria > Xanthomonadales > SZUA-36 > SZUA-36. Next base: position 951 of record JBFZEL010000047.1, on the reverse strand, counting down.
TCGAATGCATCTTCAGCGGCCTTTCGCTATCGCTCCGGCAATTTTCGGGCTCGGTCAAACACCACGATGCGGTATCGGGTTACCGCAGCCGGGGAAGTCCCTTGCAATTCCTGGTGGCCGATACTACGCTGTACCGATCAGTACAATAACTGGAGAAGCAATCATGTCTGAACGCCCGCCCCTGCCCCCCTTTACCATGGAGACAGCTGCCCAAAAGGTCCGCATGGCCGAAAATGCCTGGAATACGCGGGATCCGGTCAAGGTGTCCCTCGCCTATACCGAGGACAGTCGCTGGCGCAACCGCGGTGAATATCTGCAGGGACGCGATGCCATCGTGGCGTTTCTCGAACGCAAGTGGACGGGCGAACTGGACTATCGCCTGATCAAGGAATTGTGGAGCTTTCACGAGAACCGTATCGCGGTGAGGTTCAAGTACGAGTGGCATGACGATTTGGGCAACTGGTTTCGCTCGCATGGCAACGAGTTGTGGGAGTTCGACGCTCACGGTCTGATGCGTCGGCGCGAGGCGAGCATCAACGATGTCGCTATTGCGGCAAGCGAACGCAGGTTCTTGTGGGACCACGGTCCCAGGCCAGAAGATCATCCTGGCCTGTCGGGGATGGATCTCTTCTAGCAGGTGGCGCACGGGATCGCCGGCCGCGACGAACTGATTGCGGCGCTGGGAGAGATTTTTCGCGAGCGGGGCTTCGAGGGTGCCAGCCTGTCCGTGATCACCGAGCGGACCGGTCTCGGTAAAGGCAGCCTGTATCACCTTTTTCCGGGCGGCAAAGCTGAAATGGCCCAGGCGGTCCTGGACGAAGTGTCTGCCTGGTTCGAGCAGCATGTCTTCGTGCCACTGCGTGAAAGCGCGGACCCAGCTGCGGGCATCGCCCACATGTTCAATGCCGTGATTCGCTTTTTCCGCTCGGGCAGGCGCGTCTGCCTGGTTGG
>JBFZEL010000046.1:0-3670 GCA_041306925.1 Lysobacterales bacterium | reverse complement strand
CCTTGCAGGCAGCCCGAAACTGCTGATAGCGGCAGACCACCTTGACCCGAATACCGCCCTCGATATCCATGAAGACCGCACAGGTGCGCAAGATCAGCAGCAGATGGGTCCGGGTCAGCATCCCCGCGATCAAGCGCTCTTGGGCGTTCATGCCCTGGTGGGCGCCATCGTCCCGCGGATAGAGGGTCTTCCAGGCGAAGAAGTGCTCCTCCCCGGAGGTGATGGTGCCGTAGTCGGCCTCCAGGCCGCTGCTCCGGATCAACAGCAGGTTGCTGTAAAACAGGCTCGGCTCCCCCTCCCTTAAGCCATCCGCCTCGGTTTGCTCACGCCGGCGCATGTAGCGCTGCAACTGCACCCAGGCCTCCCGCATGGGATTGGCGCAGGTCTCGGAGCCCTTCTTGCATTCCACCACCGCCAGCGGAATTCCGTTTACGAACAGCACGATATCCGGAATAATGAAGGCCCGTACGCACCCTGGCGTGTCGATGCGGAATTGGTTGATGGCGTGGAACTGATTGTTTTCCGGGGTACGGAAGTCGATCAGCCGCACCACCGGGTCGGCCTCCCCGGTCAGCTCGTTCAGGTCCACCTGGGCCTTGAACAAGAGGGCCTGCACCGCTTCGTTGGCCTCCAGCAGGGTGCGGTTAGGCTGGCGCGGCAATTGACCACGCAGGTCTTCCAGTTGCCGGTCGGTCAGCCAGTCGCGGCCATCTTCGGTGCGGTTGATGGCCCGCATCGCACGGTCGAAAACCTCGGGCAAGAGCCACTGCCGGAAGTTGGCGCGCAGGCTGGGGCCAGGATCAACCGGGACACCCGGGCCCTGGTCGATGACCGTCCAGCCCTGGGACGCGAGTTGCTGGAGAAAGGGTCGCTCGACCTCGGTGTATTCCGACATTCAGGTCTCCCGCGAGAGGGGCAGGTGATCCGGGAAGGTCGCGATGCATCTCATCTGGCATCACGCCCTGATCTGATGAGGGTTGTTTGCGCCATGGCGAATGACGACGACCCAGCCGGCGAACATCAGGCGAGAGGTTGAAAGGCGTTGCTGGCCCGCTTCAACCGTTCCAGCGCAATGCCCAGTGCCCGGTCGTCGAACAGCCGGTCTTTGCGCGCGGCGGCATCAGCGCCGCCAGGCCAATGACGCAGACCTTGCCGTAAGGCGGGAACCGTAGGAGCTACGCCTTCCTTGGTCAGCAGCCAGTCCACCGTGGACAACAACTCCATGCCGAAGGGCGATTCAAAGCCATCGATCAGGGCCGCGGCGGACTCCAAGGCTTGGGTATAGGCCTTGGCTTCAGTCTTGAGATAGGTCTGCACGGCGGCCTTGCGCTCATCGTCGAACCAGATCACGTCCAGGGGATCGGCGTCGCTGATGCGCTTCTCGCAATGCAGGTAGCTGCCATCCAGGTTGTTCAGCAGGTGGTCGAGGCGGTTGGCGTAGGGGCCATACTTATGGGCCACGAATTTCAAACTCAGTGGATTTTCGCCGGGGTTATAGCGCTCAATGGCTCGCTCCAGAAACCAGGCCAATTTCTGGATTTCCAGCAGGCTACATTCCATGCCCAGCACCCAGTAGCGACGCACCAGTTCGGCAATCAGCGCGCGAGCCGGGGTCAGCTTCTCGACACCGTTGCGTTTGGCCAGGTTCTGATACGCGCTGGTCGGCTCGAAAACCAGAATTTCCGTGTCCAGGTCGCCCAGCGCAGTCTTGATCCGCTCACGCACATCGGCCCACTCCAGCCCGCCGTTGCCCGCGCCCAACGGGGGGATGGCGATGGATTTCACCTCTTGCTCGACCAGGAAGCGCCGCAGGTCCTGCAGGCCATCAACGATCCATGCCATTTGTGACGGCGCGCGCCAATGCTGCTTGGTGGGGAAATTCACGATCCAGCGCGGACCATCCAGTTCCTGCACCTCGGTCACGAACATCCTGCCGGTCTGCACTTGCTTGGCCTTGCAGGCGGCGGCGTACAGGCGGTAGTTCTGGTCAAAGCGCTCCTTGAACATCAGCGCGATGCCCTTGCCCATCACCCCGACGGTGTTGACCGTATTGACCAGCGCCTCGGCTTTGGCCTCCAGCAAATTGCCTTGGATAAATGTGATCATCAGAAATACCAGCTTGGTCGGGCATGAACGGGCAGGTTCAGATGGCGGGCCTGAATCTCCTGTTCGATGCGTTGTTTCAACTCTTCTGTGTAGCACACAATGCCGAGCAGACCCTGAGTCGGCAAGTGGTTATGCACCAAGGCTTCAGCCTGATAGCGCTCAAATTTAGCGGGATCATCCGGGTCCCGCTTGAAATCACGGCGCTGCAGCAAAGACCAGTCGACTTTGTCCAGATCGGCTGGATCCGAATAAAAACTTGCCCACTGGTAGTAGGCGTGGCTGTCGGTAAAAAGATATTTTAAGCCTATCTTATGAATATGCAGGATACTTGATACCAGGATGAGGATCTCCGCGTTCGGCCTCTGCTTGATTCCGCCCCAACCGGTGTGAATGTTCCGCATCATCACCGAAAAGGGGGTGAAGTAGAAAGGTACATAATCATTCAGGAATCCGCCGGGCGACAAGGGCACCGGATGGCTTGCCCGTTTGTCGGTGAGTTCCGGGTTGCCGATACTGACCCAAACGGGCGCCTTGACCGAGCTGTTGCCGCAATACAGACCGTTATCTAGAATCCATGGCAGATTGTCTCGATGGGCGATGCGCCAGATCAGCGCTTTTTCCTGGTTCAGGCTGAGGTACTGATTACCCATCAACCGTTTGCCTTTCGTTGACTATAACTGAGACTTTGCCAGACAGGAGGTCATGCATTAGGCCGGATTTTTGCTGCTTCAGTTTATCTGATGCGAGCCTTTCTAAGGCTATTTTCTTTGAGATATGCCCAATGCAGTCACAAATTCTGCATTGCTCATCAAGATTAGGAATAGGCATCACAAATTTACGAAAATGCTCAAGATGTATATGTTTTAATCCGGTACCGGCCGACAAATACCCAAGTTGCATTTCATAAATTCCTCCATCAAAGAATAAGAATAGCCAGCGAGTATCTATCTTCATTTCGAGTGGACGTAGGAGAGCAACCGAAACGAATATACTGAAATCAGGAAGTTCGGGGTCAATCACCCGCGCAACACCAAGCGTTCCGTCTTTAGTTACCAACACGTCACCCGCTTGGGGAGCGACTCGTCGTTTAAATTCTTCGTGATCGGTTTCAGACACGTAATTAAGGTCTGAAAAATCGATGCCATCCCCAGCAGTGAGATTTTTAACGGTTACAAAAGGAATTCCATGGTCAACATAGACTGGCGTGTGGTGAACGCCGTCTACAATTTGAGAAGTTAGGTTTTCCAGTCGTTCTGGCACCCAGTCTTTGGGAATAAATCCTATGGTTGTTTCCTGATACAACTCCGGCGCAAGTTCGCGCGGAGGGCGCAATTGGCCGTTGGGCAGCACGCCACGGGTGAATAGGTCGTGCATCAGGCCGACCTTGATCTGCTGGGATTTGGCGATCAGGGCTTCAGTTTTTTCGATGGCAGTGTCGATGCCCGAGAGGATGGCCGCGATTTTTCGCTGTTTTGTTAACGGCTGAAGAGGAATATCTACAGCTTTTACAAACTGCGAATTCAAGCCTGGCTGTGCTGACCCGGTTATGCGCCTCTCAATCTTG
>JBFZEL010000045.1:0-5491 GCA_041306925.1 Lysobacterales bacterium | reverse complement strand
GCCGGACCTGGCGCTGTTCAGGATGCTCATGCGGGTCCAGTGCTGCGGGTCCTGCCAGGCGGCGCCCGCTGCTTGCTGGGTATCGACATAGCTGCGGAAATCGGCGGCCGTCATCCAGGGGTCATACGGGTTGCGCACCGCGGCGATCACCGCGTCGAATATGCCGGGCTCGAACTGGTTGAAGTGGCCGTGCTCGAGCAAGCGCATCACCCGTCTGAAATCCCTGTCGTTCTCGATGATCGACTGCGGGTCGTAGTTTTCCCTGGCAGCCGGGATCTGGTCCACGGTCAGACCGAACAGGAAGAAGTTCTCCTCACCGACGGCCTCGAGTATCTCCACGTTGGCGCCGTCCAGCGTGCCGATGGTGACCGCGCCGTTCATCATGAACTTCATGTTACCGGTGCCGGAAGCCTCCTTGCCGGCGGTGGATATCTGCTCGGACAGATCGGCCGCGGGACAGATCAGCTCCATCGCCGAGACGTTGTAATCCGGGTAAAACACCAGTTGCAGACGGCCGCGCATGGCCGGGTCGGTATTGATCACGGCGGCAACATTATTGATCAGCTTGATCTGGATCTTGGCCATCTCGTAACCGGGGGCAGCCTTGCCGCCGATGATGATGACCCGTGGCGGCAGGTGCTCGCCGTCACCGCGCTGGATACGGTCATACAGGTGGATCGCATGCAGTACGTTCAAAAGCTGGCGTTTGTATTCGTGGATACGTTTGACCTGGACATCGAACAGCATACCGGGATCAACCACCAGCCCGGTTTTAGCCTTGATTTTTTCCGCAAGCCGCGTCTTGTTGGCCTGCTTGACGGCACGCCACGCGTCCTGGAATACGTGGTCGTCGGCCAGCGGCAGGAGTTTCTCCAGTTGCGCGAGATCGGTCACCCAGCCCTCGCCGATATGCTTGCTGAGCAGGGTCGTCAGACCGGGGTTGCAGCCCGCCAGCCAGCGACGCTGCGTGACGCCGTTGGTCTTGTTGTTGAATTTATCCGGCCAGAGATCGGCGAAATCCCTGAACAGACCCTGTTTGAGCAAGCGCGAATGCAGTTCCGCAACGCCATTCACGGAAAAGCTGCCGACGATGGCCAGGTAGGCCATGCGTATGCGTTTTTCCGGACCTTCCTGGATCAGCGACATGCGGCTCAGATAGTCGATATCGCCGGGCCGGCTACGGCTGACCTCGGTGAGAAAACGCACGTTGATCTCGTAGATGATCTCCAGCACGCGTGGCAGCAGGCGCTCAAACATCGCAACCGGCCACGTTTCCAGTGCCTCGGGCAGCAGGGTGTGGTTGGTGTAGGCCATGCTCGACCGGGTGATTTTCCACGCGGCGCTCCAGTCAAGACCGTGCTCGTCCATTAACAGGCGCATCAACTCCGGCACCGCGATGGCCGGGTGCGTATCGTTCAGCTGGAAGCAGTGCTTATTGGCAAACTGGTTGAAATCATCGCCGTTCAGCTTGATCCAGTCGTGCAATATGTCCTGCAGGCTGGCTGACGCCAGGAAGTATTGCTGGCGCAGACGCAGTTCCCGTCCGTTTTCGGTTTGCGCGTTGGGGTACAGCACCATGGTGATGTTCTCGGCCGCGTTCTTGGCCGCGACCGCATCGGTGTAATCGCCGGCATTGAATTCATCCAGGTCAAACTCATCGGTGGCCGCCGCCGACCACAGGCGCAGCGTGTTGACCACGTCGTTTCTGTAACCCGGGATCGGCAGGTCATAGGGAATCGCCAGCACATCGTGCGTGTCGACTGTGTCGACATGAAACCTGCCAAGCAAATCCTTGTAGCGGGCGACACGGCCGCCGAACTTGATGGTCCGGGCACGCTCGATACGCTCGATTTCCCACGGGTAACCCTCGCGCAGCCAGTTGTCGGGCACCTCAACCTGGCGTCCGTTTTCCAGGCGCTGGTGGAACATGCCGTAGCGGTAACGGATGCCGTAACCGGTGACCGGCAGACCGAGGGTCGCACAACTGTCGAGGAAACAGGCCGCCAGCCGTCCCAGGCCACCGTTGCCAAGACCCGCGTCGTACTCCTGCTCGTGCAGGTCCTCGAGGTCCACGCCGATACGCTGCAGTGCCTCCGTCGCCTGTCCGGTCATGTCGAGATTGAGCAGCGCATTGCGCAGCAAACGCCCCATCAGGAATTCCAGCGACAGGTAGCAGGCCCGTTTGCCGTTACGCTTCTGCAGGATGGTGCGGGTTTCGATCCAGCGTTCCATGAGCCGGTCGCGGGTGGCATGCACCAGCGCCTGGTAGAGGAAGTTCTCCTGTTTGTGGACGGTGCGCCGGCCGAGCATGCGGCAGTGATAATGGATGGCATCGGCGAGTATGGACTCTGCATCCATTGCCAGCGAAGGCGGGTTCATCAGTTCCATATCGCCAACGCTTTCAGTTGCTAACGGGTCTATCATTACTTGGTTCTCCGCCTTCCCTTCAAACGGGATTTGTCAATTTTCAGGAAGCTCTGATTAATGCCATCCTGGCATTATCAGAGCGCGGCAGCCGAAAAATGTCATTTTCGACTGCCTTACAAATCAACGGCTTGGCGCCGTTTATTTGGCGACACGTCCGTGTGTCGCGGGAACCTCAGAATTAATCAGAGGTTCCTTAAAATAAGTGTCGCCAGGGGCGGCAGGTCAATTTGCACGGAGTGCTGGCGCCCGTGTGCCGCGACGTCCTGCGTATGCAGATCGCCGTGTATGCCGACACCGCTGCCACCGTATTTCGCGTCATCGGTATTGAGCAACTCCGCGTAAACACCCTGCCGGGGTACGCCGATGCGATAGCCGGCGCGCACCAATGGCGTGAAATTACTGATACACACGACCAATGCACCGTCGAGCGCGCGGCGCAGCCAGCAAAATACACTGTTGTCCGCATCCTGCCAGTCTATCCATTCAAAACCCTCTTGGCGGAAATCCAGTTCATGCAGCGCCGGTACATCGCGGTAGATCCGGTTCAGGTCGCTGACCAGGTTCTGCACACCCAGGTTAAGGGGCTGATCCAGTAAATGCCAGTCAAGGGATTGATCGTGGTTCCATTCCCTTTGCTGCGCGATTTCACCACCCATGAACAACAGTTTCTTGCCGGGGTGGCCATACATGAAGCCGTAATAGGCGCGCAAATTGGCAAAACGCTGCCATTCATCCCCCGGCATGCGGCCGAGCAGCGAACGCTTGCCGTGCACGACTTCATCGTGCGACAGGGGCAGGACAAAATTTTCATTAAAGGCGTAAACCAGACCGAAGGTCATCTTGTCGTGGTGGTACTTGCGGTGTACCGGGTCCTCGCCCATGTAGGCCAGCGTGTCGTTCATCCAGCCCATGTTCCACTTGTAGGTAAAGCCGAGACCGCCGGCGCTGGTTGGCCGCGACACACCCGGCCACGCGGTCGACTCCTCGGCGTAGCTGGTGGCCTTGCAGGTATGGATGATCTCATTGAAGTGACGCAGGAACGCGACCGCCTCGAGGTGCTCGTTGCCGCCAAGCTCGTTCGGCAGCCACTCGCCCTGCTTGCGCGAATAATCCAGGTAGAGCATCGAGGCGACGGCATCGACGCGCAGCGCATCGATATGAAAATCATTGATCCAGCAAAGCGCGCTGCCCATCAGGTAATTGATCACTTCGCGGCGGCCATAATTGAAAATCATGGTGCCCCAATCGGTGTGCTCGCCCTTGCGGGGATCCTCGTGCTCGTACAGGGCGGTTCCGTCGAGACGCCGCAGGCCGTGTTCATCCTTGGGGAAATGGGCCGGCACCCAATCCATGATGACGCCGATACCGGCCTGGTGAAAACGGTCAACCAGGTAGCGAAAATCATCCGGCTGGCCGAACCGCCAGGTCGGTGCATACAGGCCGATGGGCTGATAACCCCATGAACCATCGAACGGGTGCTCGGTCAGCGGCAGGAACTCGACGTGGGTGAAGTTCATCTCGCGGACATAATCGACCAGCGCGCCGCCCAGTTCACGGTAGCTCAGGAAGCGGTTGTTCTCGCCACGCCGCCATGAACCGAGGTGGACCTCGTAAATACTGATGGCCTGGTCCATACTCGGATCCGGCGTCCTGGCCTTGGTCCAGGCGCTGTCCTGCCAGTCGTAACGGCTCTGGTAAATCACCGATGCATTACCCGGCGGTGGTTCGTGAAACTGGCCGAGGGGATCGGATTTGAAAGGCAGCAGTTCACCCTGCTTGTCCAGCAATTCAAACTTGTAGTAGTCGCCCTGGCCTACCCCGGGTATGAAAATTTCCCACACGCCGTTGCCGGGGTGCAAACGCATGACGTGACAACGGCCGTCCCAGTTGTTGAAGCTGCCGATGACGCTGACCCGCGAGGCATTGGGCGCCCAGATCGCAAAAAACGTACCGCTGACCCCCAGTGAAGTCGTTGGCTGTGCACCCAGTTTTCTGAATATGTCCCGGTGGTCCCCCTGCCCGATCAGGTAAAGATCGAGTTCACCGAGCATGGCAGGAAAACGATAGGCGTCATCGAGCTCCCAGCTTGAGCCGTTCGCATGCCTGATGAGAAACCGGTACTGACGCTTGCGCGGCGGCATTTCGGCCTCGAATATGCCGTCCGGATGGACACGCTGCATCTGCCTCGGTGCGTCTGCCCCACCGACCAGCAGGTCCACGGACGCCGCCTGGGGCTGAAATGTCCTGACGATGCGCCGGCCATCCTCCTTGTGGATGCCATACAGGGAAAAGGGGTTGCCGTGACGGCCACCGGCCAGGGCATTGAGTGTCGCTTTATTCAGGCTGCTCATGGGGTAACGTATCGACCTTTCCCGGCGGTCCTAGCGCGTGTGGTGCAAGGGCTGCGCGAGCATGCCGGGCGTGACCAGCGTGTGGCCACCCTCGGTGACACGGAAGCCCCTGGCGCGGTCATCGTCGTGGTTCACGCCGATTTGTGTGCCCTCCGGGATCAGGCAGCCACGGTCCAGGATGGCGTTGCGGACGGTGCAGCCATCGAGAACCTCGCATTCCGGCAGCACCAGTGTGTCGGTGATGCTGGTATATGAGTGTATCTTGCAATTGGAAAAAATCAGTGAGCGCTTGACATCGGAGCCGGAAATGATGCAACCGGCGGAGATCATGGACTGCGTTGCCTGGCCGCGTCTTTCCGGCGTATCGAACACGAACTTCGCCGGCGGCAGCTGTTGCTGGTCGGTCAAAATCGGCCAGTTCTTGTCGTAGAGGTCAAGCTGGGGCACCACCGAGACCAGTTCCATGTTGGCTTCCCAGTAGGCGTCCAGCGTACCCACGTCACGCCAGTATCCCTGTTGCTGTGTCTTCGGGTCACGGAACGGGTAGGCATAGACGTGGTATCGGTCGATAATCGAAGGGATGATGTTCTTACCGAAATCGTGCTCGGAACCCGGCGTGTCTGCGTCCCTGATCACCTGCTCGTAGAGAAACTCCGTGTTGAAAACATAATTGCCCATGGAGGCGAGACAGGTACCTTCCTTGCCGGGAATCG
>JBFZEL010000044.1:0-2508 GCA_041306925.1 Lysobacterales bacterium | reverse complement strand
TTCCAGACGTTGGGCGAAGCGTCGTTCGCCCGAGGTCATGCGCGGTGCGCAGGCGGAGTAGCTTGGTATCAGAGTGGCCATTGGTCATGCACCAGTCATGGCGACTGGCCTACTATAGTTTCTTGTGTATCCATATCGGCCAGACCCGCCCTAAGCTGAAATCCCACGTGAACCTCACGCGCTTGCTTCAAGCCCCTGCAATTCCTTGAGTGTCCTGCCTCGACTGTCCTTCCATTCGACCCGCCCATTGGCACTCCGCCCGAGCACCACCGCTGCTGCAGTGGATGGCGAGCTAAACACGTAGTCCTGAGCAAAGAGGAAATGATCGCCTTCGCGATGAAGCACGCCGTTCCCAATCAACTCCTCACGCAGATCGAACATGCCGCGCACGTGTTGCTGCATCGAAGGCACGGACTCCCTCACTGCCTGGGAGCCAGACTTAACCACAAACCCCTGGGTCGCTTCATAACCAGTGGCAACCACCCCTTTTCCCCTGCAAGTCAGCATCGTTTGCGCCACGGTGGCAGCCATTGACGCAGCCTGCTCGAAAGCATGGATGCCCAGCACCGGCAGCATGCCCAGCATGTTTTCCAGGAAGACCTGCATGTCGGCGCAATCTGCCTCCGAGAGACTCGGTTCGGCCGGATGATTCGCGTTATCGAGGGGCAGCCGTTTGGCGGCCTTCGCCAGCCGGACTAAATTGGCTTCAAGAAACTGCACATGCGCCTTGTTCAGTTGACCCGGCGCCGCAACGAAACACACTGCCCTGTTCCAGAAATCCTTTTGTGCGTAATGACTCTCGAGTCGTGGCCGCACTGGATCACCCTCGCCTACGTAGAGCATCTCGCCCTCGCCATCGTCACGTGGACCAAGCAGCAGATACACGCCGGTCTGATTCAACTCGGCACGCTGCTTGATCTTGGGCAGTAAGGCACGCGGGAAGACAATCGCCTTACCCACCCAGTTGGAACGTTCCACGAGGCGCAGGCCATCCGGATCGCCATCGGCAACAAAGATGCGGAGGGAGAAGGGTTTCAAAAGGCTCATGTCATGTAATCCCAAGTATCCACCCTTCCAAAGCAGCGATTCGGCGCTCCGGCAGGGTCAGTGACGGGTCGAAGTAGCGACCAAGAATGCCCCGCCTCGCGCTCTCTTCCAGCCAGCGTGCAACAGAGTATGCATCGCGCTCGTCTGGGGTACGCCCGTCCTGCGGGTAGCGGTTGCGAAAGATTGACGGGTAAACCTCGGCAATCACTGACACCCCTTCCGGAGGCTGCCAGCCATCAAATGGCCAGAAGAAAAGCTTGTCACCCGCCTGCTCGCGGAGAAAACGCAACCAGGGTATGCCGGTATGCGTGGATTTCGCCACTGATCCCTGCACGTCAAACTGGAACACACTCTTGGCCGAAGACGTCCACTGTTCGCATAACCTGAACTCGGCGGTTGATCCAATGCGCTCGCCAGGCGGTTTGGGATGGCGTTCCCACCATACGCCATCGCGAATGAAGTCCACATAGCAAAATGGCTGATTGGTCGGCCAATAGCGGCAGAAGTCATCCAGAAATGCAGGCCATGACCCGATCCTGTAGCGTTCGAAATAGCTCTGTGGAAACGAGAACCCGTGATCAATGCCGATCAGCAGCGGATCGCCACGCTGTAATTCAGCCAATAACCAATGCGCCACCTCTTTCCGAGTCCAGTTCTTTGCAGGCGGTGCTGGTCGAACGGGTCGAGGCTCGGCGTTCTGCCCGGCCACATATATCTGTAAGCCCTTGAGGCGGCTTTCCGGCGTCTCCGCGCCGGAATAGTCGATTCCAATAAAACGACTGAAATTCATCCAACACCCATGCAGACAATTTGTGCCCGTCGGAAACGACAAAGGGCTCCGAAGAGCCCTTGCCAAACCACCACGAGCCCAGCCTCAGGCAAGCTCGAACTCGATGCGCTTGAGGTCTGCCGAAGGCACCCGCTCCTTCACGCGCAGGATCTCGACGCCGACCACCTGGTTGTTGGCGTCAAAGTCGAGGACGATTCCGGGCTGCACCTCGGCCGATTCGATAATCTTGGAATCATCGAGCCGCAGGTACAGTGCATCAGTCTTCTGGTCATAGTGCATTTTCATAGCTTGCCTCGCATCGCCCGATCGAAAAACGCCGTCACGACTCGCCACGGCTCAACGGTTTCATTGTAAATCACGCGCAGGACCCGGTCATCCCGCTCGGCGACCCGGCCAAGCGCATGACGCAGCAAGGGGTCGGTGGCATCCGCCTCGGTGCGCTCCGGATTGTTCAGCACACGCGCAACCCATGCCTCCAGAATCTCACGCTCGGCCATGACCGTCTCCGCGTGAGCACTGAGTTCGTAAGCCACTGTGTCTGGCATGTCGCTCCCGCCCGACTCGCTCACGCCGTCTCAGCCACTTCCGGCCCCATATCGGCCAATATCTCCCGAAACTGTTCCAGCGCCGCCTCCAAATCCTCAACAATCTCCGCCGCAATCACCTCCGGC
>JBFZEL010000043.1:0-3018 GCA_041306925.1 Lysobacterales bacterium | reverse complement strand
CCCGGAGTCCGGTCCAGCGGTTCAGAGCGCTGGCGGAGGGTATCGAAATCGATGTCGGGACCGGCAACGCAGCGCTCACGCTGCAGACCCGTTTGCTGGTCAACTGCGCCGGTCACGGCGCCGTTGCGCTGGCGAAAGCGTCGGCAATGGCGGGTTTGCCCGACCGCTATTTTCCGGCGGGACATTATTTCAGTTACTCGGGAAAATCACCTTTCAGTCACCTGGTCTACCCGGTGGCGGACGCAGGCAGTCTCGGTGTGCACGCCACCCTCGACCTCGGCGGGCAATTGAAATTCGGCCCGGACGTTGAATGGCGCGACCGGCTGGATTACACCTTTGATACCGGACCGGCCGTCCGTGCGCATTTTGTCAGCAGTGTCCGGGATTATTACCCGGGTCTGGATGCAAGCCGCCTGCAGCCCGGTTACGTCGGTGTGCGGCCGAGGATTTCAGCGCCCGGCGCACCGCTGGCGGATTTTCAGATCGCAGCTGCGGAGGTTCACGGTGTCAGGGGCCTGGTGCAACTTTTTGGCATCGAGAGCCCCGGCCTGACGGCGTGCCTGGCCATCGCCGATGAAGTCGTCGCCAGGCTGGGTGTGTAATGACCACCCGTCTTCAAGTTTTAAGACTGCCCCGCAAAGATTTTTTGGTATTTACCCTCAAAGCAACTATGCTTAGGATCAACCTGGGGAAAAAAGAAGCCTGCACTTGTCTCTGATAAAAGAACTGAAACGCCGCAATGTAATCAAGGTTGCGATCGCCTACGCGGTAACGATGTGGATACTTTTGCAACTCACCGATGTGATGACGGGTATCCTCGGGCTGCCGGTGTGGGCGCCAAAACTGATCTTCCTGATGCTGCTGATCGGCTTCGTACCGGCGCTGATTCTGGCCTGGGCCTTTGAGCTGACACCGGAGGGCATCAAGCTGCAAAAGGACGTTCCACTGGCGCAGTCCATTACCCGGAAAACCGGCCGCAAGCTGGATTACGTGATCATCGTCTCGCTCGGCCTGTCGCTGGGGTATTTCATCTGGGAATCACGCTTCGAACAGAAAATCGCGGAAGTCGAACAGGCCAGGGAAGTCGCGCTCGTCGAGGCCCCGGTGGTTGAACCGGTTGAACCGGTTGAGCCGGAGATCGATCTCAGCACGCTCGACATCGACAGGAATTCCATTGCCGTCCTGCCATTTGCCAACCGCAGCACCAATGACGGCGATATTTACTTTACCGACGGTATCCATGACGATCTGCTGACCCAGCTGTCCAGGATCGAGGCCTTCAGCGTGATCTCGCGCACCTCGGTGATGGAATACCGCGACACCACCAAGAACCTGAAACAGATTGCCAAAGAACTGAATGTCGCCAATGTGATGGAGGGCGCCGTGCAGCGTTCCGGCGACCGGGTGCGGATCAATGTGCAGCTGATCGACGCCTTTACCGACGAACACCTGTGGGCCGAGATCTACGACCGTGAACTGACCGCCAACAACCTGTTCGACATACAGACCGAAATTGCCAAGGCGATCGCCGGGGCCTTGCAGGCAAAACTCACCGATTCGGAACTGGCCAGTGTTTCCGATATTCCAACGGACAATGTCGCCGCCTACGACCTCTACCTGCAGGCCAGGCGGTTTGCACAGAACGAAACCCAGGATGGTTACCAGACGGCCATCGACCTGTTCAAGGAGTCACTGGTGCTGGACCCGGGTTTCAAGTACGCCTGGATCGGCCTGGCGCGGGCGCACATGAACAATTACTGGACCTTTGGCGGCGATCCTGTCAACCGCGACCTGGCGATCGAGGCGATCGAAAAGGCGCGCGCCATCGATCCTGACTTTGCCGAACTGTACATGGCCGAGGGCTTTTACTGGTACTGGGGTTCGCTGGATTACGAGCGGGCACTGTACAAGCTCGGCAAGGCCATCGAGATGATGCCCGGCAACGATGAAGCGTATATGTGGCGGGGCTGGGTCTCACGCCGTGCGGGGTTGTGGGATCAGGCCGTGCAGTCGATGCAGCAGGCGCTCAAGTTGAACCCGCGGGTGCATTACAACTGGCACGAATATGCCCTCACGCTGCTGTACCTGCACCGTTATGACGAGTCCAGGCTGGCCATCGAAAAGGCGCGCGCGATCGACCCGGACAACTTCTGGGGAAAATCCACCGAAGCGCGATTCGCCATACAGCAAAGGGGTGACAGCCAGGCCGCTTTGCAGTTGATCATCGGCGCACAGCGCGTCACCGACTACGATATCTTCGAAACCTACATGCTCGTCAACATGCTGGCAGATCGTTTTGACGATGCCCTGGCGGCCGCTCGCAACATCTCCAACGAGATGGAAATACAGCTTGGTCAAATCACGCTGAGGGAGGACTGGGCGGCGCAAAACCTGCGTTTCAGCGGCAAAGTTGACGAGGCCCGGCAGGCGGCCGCCGCGGCGCTGTTCCGGCTCAAGGGTTTGCGTGCGCAACTGGGTGAAGACCGTCGGATCGATCTCGCCGAGGCCAGGATCCGGGCCCTGCAGGGCGCAGGCCCCGATGAGGTCAGGGCGTTGGTTGAGAAAGCCAGGTCCGCGGCGCCGGCGGATAAGCTGGCGGCCTTTGAACTTGAACTAAGGTATGCACAAATCTACGCGATTGCCGGTATGGTAAAAGAAGCGCTCGCAGCAATCGAACCCATACTGCAGCCGCCCAGTGACACCTCGGTAAAACGGCTGGAGTTGGATCCGGCATTCGACGCAATCCGGAATGATCCTGAATTTATCGCCATGCTGGAACGCAACAGGTAAATATGCGCCTGGCAAAAGCACAGAGGTTGCTATGAATATTCTCGGAGAGATGAAACGCCGCAACGTGTTCCGTATCGGCATGGCCTACATCGTCGGCGCCTGGGTCGTCATCCAGATGGGTGAGATCATCGCCACGAATTTCGGTGCGCCGCCGTGGGTGATGGGGGTTGTGATCACCTTCGTGATTTCGGGTTTACCGCTGGCGCTGTTTCTTGCCTGGACCTTTGC
>JBFZEL010000042.1:0-16087 GCA_041306925.1 Lysobacterales bacterium | reverse complement strand
GCCGGCAAAGACAGGCTTGTCGTCATCATCCCGCGTGCCGATCTGGGCGTACGGGCCAAAACGGCCAAGCTGCACGGATACGGGTTTGCCGGAAACCGGGTCCACACCGATATTGCGGCCGCCTTTGTCGCCTATAACGCGGTCAGACTCAGTCGTTTCGTCTACCAGCTCCTTGAATGGCTGCCAGAACGACTGCAACAGGGGCACCCAGCCCAGTTCACCGCGCGAGACTTCGTCCAACTCGTCTTCCAGGCGGGCGGTGAACTCGTAATCTACGTATTTTTTGAATTTACTCTCCAGGAACCGTTCGACCACCCGGCCGGTGTCGGTCGGCCGGAAGCGGCGCGCCTCGAGTTCAACGTAATGCCGCCTGACCAGGGTTGACATGATGCTGGCATAGGTCGAAGGCCGGCCGATACCGTAATCTTCCATGGCCTTGACCAGGCTGGCTTCCGAGTATCTCGGCGGCGGTTCGGTGAAATGCTGATCGGCGCGGATCGCGTCGAGGTCGAGGATGTCGCCTTCCTGGATGTCGGGCAGCGTGACTTCCACCGTGACCTCAGTTATGGGTTTTGAGACCTCGTAGGCTGCCAGGAACCCCGGGAACGTGACCACGGAACCATTGGCGCGGAAAGTACCGGCCGTGCCGCAGTCAAACTCGACGGCCACGGTATCAAGCCGGGCCGGCGCCATCTGGCAGGCCAGGGTCCGATTCCAGATCAATTCGTACAAACGGTGCTGATCGGGGGTCAGGCTGGATTTTATCTTCGCGGGCAGCAGGCTGGCCGAGGTCGGCCGGATCGCCTCGTGGGCCTCCTGCGCATTTTTTGATTTATTCTTGTAGTAGACCGGGGTTTCCGGCACGTAGTCGTTGCCGAACTGACTTGCGATCTGCCGGCGCAGGTCCGCAATCGCATCGTTGGACAGCATGACCGAATCGGTACGCATGTAAGTGATCAGTCCTTCGGTATTGCCGTTGATTTCAACACCTTCATACAAGGTCTGGGCTACACGCATGGTTTTTTGCGCAGAGAACCGCAGTTTCCTGGACGCATCCTGCTGCAGGGTCGAGGTGATGAAGGGTGGCGCAGGCTTGCGCTTACGCTCCTTGCGCTTGATCCTGTCTGCTTTGAGGCGACCGTTGGCAGCGGCGATCAACTGATTCCGCACCGCGCTGGCGTGTGCCTGGTCCTGGATATCGAACTGGTGGAATTTCTTCCCGTCCAGACGCACCAGGCTGGCGCTAAACGGCTGGCCGGACTTCTGCATATCGGCTTCGATGGTCCAGTATTCCCGGGCGACGAAAGCCTCGATTTCGCGTTCCCGCTCCACGATCATGCGCAGGGCCGGGCTCTGCACCCTGCCAGCCGACAGGCCGGGTTTGATTTTTTTCCACAGCAGCGGTGACAGGGTAAAGCCAACCAGGTGATCCAGTGCCCGCCTGGCCTGTTGCGCATTGACGAGATCCATGGAAAGCTGGCGCGGATTGGCCACTGCCTGGAGGATGGCGTGCTTGGTTATCTCTGAAAACTCGACCCGGTAAAAAGGAATTTTACCGGTCAGTTTCTTGTCTTTCAGGATTTCGTATATATGCCATGATATGGCTTCGCCCTCGCGGTCAAGATCGGTTGCGAGGTACACGGCATCGGCCGTCCGCGTTGCCTTGATGATGGCATCGACGTGTTTCTTGCTGCCCTCACTGAGTTCGTAATGCATGCTGAAGTCGTTTTCGGTATCGACAGCGCCGTCCCTGGAAGGCAAGTCGCGCACGTGACCATAGGAAGCCAGTACCTCGAAATCACTACCGAGGTACCTGTTGATGGTTTTCGCCTTCGCCGGCGATTCAACAATGAGTAGATTTTTAGCCATTTATCAAGTTCAAACAAACACCACCCGCAAGCAAGTCAGAAACCCCGGCAGGTGGTAGATATCTCCTGTGCGTTAAGCTTTACAACAGAAATCGACCACTGTGCAGTGACCGACCCCCCCCTATATTATCTATATTATTAGTGCCGATATTCCTGCTCGGTGTCAAACATCATATCTTCCATCCAGGCAAAATTCGCTTCCTGGCCCGGTTGATTGAACAACACCATCAGCACTACCCACTTCATATCTTCGAGGGTAATTTCATCGGTTTCGAGCGCGAGCACGCGATCGAGGACCAGTTCACGGCGTTGGGCGTCAATGATGCCGATATTCTCGAGATACATGACGAAATCGCGGCACTCGGTATCCAGGCGTGCAATTTCAGATTCGACATAGATGCGAACGGGGCGGTGGTTGTCCTGGAATAAATCCGGCTGGTGGCGTTGCTCTGCGAGGCTGTCCAGCCATTCAAAAGCCTTGTCGATTTCGCCGTTCGTAAACCCTGCCTGATGGAGGTTTTCCTCCAAAGAGTCCCGGTCCGGGGTCTCTTCGGGTTCATCGTATAGATAGTTCTCAAACAGAAACATCAACACGTCGAGTACATTTTCTTTCATTTTTCAGGCGTCTCCCACTGTTGACCGGCAACTCGATATAGCATTAACCAGCCTGATTCCGCTCCGCTCCCTGACTTACAGCATGGCTGAGACTGGCCGCAGCGTCAATGCACTTTTGTGCAAAAACCTGTCCGAATATGGATCAATTGAGGAAAAAACACCCAATGTACCAGTTCCGCAGATTGGGACTCCAGCGTGCTTGTTCAAGTCATAAAACAGGGTCGGTTGACCGCCCGTTCCGGGTCCACGGGTCGATTTGAATCCGGCTTTCCCCGTTTGCAGGTCTGCTCCGGGCCGGTGTATCACGCCCCCTGATTTTCAGGCGCGCACATAACGCCCGCCGCCATGCTTTTTGACCATGCCATTGAGTTCCAGCATCAATAACATGGAAGATACGGCGCGCGCGCTGAGCCCGGTTTGTTCAATCATCAGGTCCACGGGCTTGGGGTCAAAACCCAGCACCTCCCATAACCTGCGGTATTCGGGATCATCCAGCAGATCAGCCACCGGCCTGGCGGGTTTTTGGGGGCTGTCAGCGGGCAGGTCGAGCCTTTGGCTGATTTCCATTTGCAGTTGGCGAGCGACCGGACCCAGTTCCTGCATGATGTCGGCGGTCGTCTCGACCAGCCTCGCGCCTTCCCGGATCAAGCGGTGGCAACCCTTTGCCATTGGATTGTTCAGCGAGCCCGGCAGGGCGAAAACTTCACGGCCCTGTTCCGCAGCCATGCGCGCGGTTATCAGCGTGCCGCTGTTGAGACCGGCTTCGATGACCAGTACCGCCAGGCTCAATCCTGAAATGATCCTGTTACGTGACGGAAAATGCTGCGGCCTGGGTGGTGTGCCCAACGGCAGTTCCGAAACCATTGCGCCATGCTGGCGGATACGGGCAGCGACCGCACTGCTGCTGTTGGGGTAAACCTGGTCCAGACCGGTACCGTTGACAGCAATGGTCAGGGCACCTGCGTCCAGTGCAGCCAGGTGGGCGGCCGTATCAATGCCACTCGCCAGGCCGCTGGTGATGGTCATACCCTGGCGTGCGAGCGTGCCGGCAAAGTCACGGGCGTGGTCGAGACCGCCAGCCGTTGGGTTGCGGCTGCCGATCACCGCGATCTGGGGCTGCCACAGGCAACCGGGGTCACCGTCTATATACAAGGCCGCCGGCGGGTTGCCGATGCGCCGCAACAGGACGGGGTAGGCATCGTCGTCCCAACACAGAAGGTGGTGGTTTGGCTGCGCAAGCCACTGCAGGTCGGCATCAATTTTTGTCTCATCCGGCCTGCAAATGGCGGCAACCGCCGCTTCCGGCAATCCATACGAGGCCAGATCGCGGTTGCCGGCAGCAACCGCGGCGGATACGCCGCCCGGCGATTCGATCAGCTTGATGAGCGAAGCGCCCCCGAGGGAGGGCGCATTCAGCATGATTAACCAGTCACGTTGTTTCGTAACAGCCCCCTTTGCTCACGCCAGGGGCTTTCCGGTCTTGGCCGGCAAGTGCCTGGATTGTTTAAAGTATCTCGTCCGGGTGTTTTAATATGTCGCGTTCACGCACCGGACGGTTGCCGTTCATGATCATGGCGTAACTGACTTCGTCAAACACCCTGAACACCAGGATATGCGCATTGAATCGGTCTGGCAGTGTCACCTTGTCGCCATTCAGCGTTTTCTGGTCAGCCCAGCTGCCGGTCGGATACTTGACTTCGTCCTGTATGCGCTGACCCGGTTCGAAAGCTGAAAATACATGACCGAGCTCAACACCTTGGTTACTGCCGGCGCTGATGGCAACGATCTGGTAATGACCGGCGCCATACCTGGCCTGGGTCAGGGCGATTACTTCAATGCCGTCCGGCACCGGGTCCATCGCATGCGGCAACAACTGCTCGGGGTGTACATAGTCGTCAACGGGTAATACGAAATCACCCTCCTTGACCTCGGTCCGGCCACTCTGGATCTCGAGGATGGCGGGATCGCCCTGCTTGACCAGTCTGCCCACCGCGATATCCCAGTACTCTACGCCAAGCACGGGCGGATTCATCTTCCGCCATGACAGGGTCGCATCCCAGATGTTATCGGGATATTCGTCCATCGGGCTGAAATGTTCAGCAAACCTCCGGTGCTTGCCCCTTTCCATCACGCCATTGTCATCGTAATAGATGTGGCGCTTCCTGACGATGGCAAATTCCTCACCGATGCGTCCGTCAATACCCCGAACGTAGGTAACATCCTGCTCGGTCGCCATATGCCGCTGGCCTTCGTTGGCGACGACATAAGGCAGGTCGGTCGCTGCATCGGCCGGCAGCACGCGGGCGTTGGTCACAAAGGGTTCGATGGCTGCCCATTCGACCGGCGGTATTGCATCCCGCGGTATCTTGCGGAGGCCGGGTGACAGGCGCACGGTCGGTTTGCCGCCGTTGACCATCAGTTGCGGCTTGCCGTCTACATAGACCAGTGATATGCGGTCGCCGGGAAAGATCAGGTGCGGATTTTCAATTTGCGGATTGGCATGCCAGATAGCTGGCCATTGCCAGGGTTTTTCCAGGAACTTCCCGGAGATGTCCCACAGTGTGTCACCTTTCACTACTATGTATTCATCTGGGTGATCGGAGCGCACTGACACATCCTGTGCCATCGCCGTGCCTGCCAACATCGCCACCAGGATCAGGTGAATAATTTTCTTAATCACATTCCTTTCCCCATACAGTAGGCATCCAGCCATCTTGACCGATGCGGTCATTATTCTTCACTGGCGAACATGGTTCGTCATTAGCTATCATAATTCCTACGGTGTAAAAGTTCACCTAAATTATTTATCAGGCGCACAAGCAGATGTCAAAACTGAATATTTTAGAGTTCCCCGATCCACGTTTGACCAAGGTGGCAAAACCCGTGGTCAGCTTCGACGAAGACTTGAAGAAACTGGTTCGGGACATGACCGAGACCATGTATTCGGCGCATGGGATCGGTCTTGCCGCGACCCAGGTAAATGTGCACAAGCGCCTGCTGGTGCTTGATATCAGCGAACAACGGGACCAGCTGCGGGTTTATATCAACCCGCAAATTCTGAACAGTTCAGGTGAGCAGTTTCACGAGGAAGGTTGTCTGTCCGTGCCGGGTGTTTACGCCGACGTCAAGCGCGCCGAACAGATCACGGTCAGGGCGCAGGACACCGATGGCAACGTCTTCGAAGAACAACTGGAAGGGCTGCATGCCGTATGTATTCAGCACGAAATGGACCACCTGCTTGGCCGGCTTTTTGTTGACTACCTGTCACCGCTGAAACGGAATATGGTGAGAAAGAAACTCGAGAAGCAGCGCAAAACGGCTGCCCAGGACACCGAAGATCACCTGGTCATCTGATCGTGAAGGGTCCGAACCCGCCGTTACGCGTCCTGTTTGCCGGGACGCCTGAATTTGCCTTGCCACCCCTGCAAACCCTTATCGATGCGGGCTGCGAGCTTGTTGGGGTGCTCACCCAGCCCGACCGGCCGGCAGGTCGCGGCAAGCAGCTACGCGCCAGTCCGGTCAAGCAACTGGCGCTGGCAAGTGGACTTGAAGTGCTGCAACCGGAAAACCTGAAGGAAACCGGCTGGCAGGACAGGCTCGCTGCCCTGCGGCCAGATCTAATGGTCGTAGTGGCCTATGGCCTGATGATCCCGGGCCGTTTGCTGGCGCTGCCGGCATTCGGATGCTGGAATATACACGCCTCGCTGTTGCCCCGCTGGCGGGGCGCCGCGCCGATCCAGCGGGCCATCGAAGCGGGTGATGAGCAGACCGGTGTCTGCGTCATGCAGATGGAGGTCACACTGGATACTGGCCCCGTCTATCAATGTCTGACCACACCCATCGGGGCATTGGATACCGCCGGCAGCCTGCACGACCACCTGTCTGTCCTGGGTGCGCAGGCCTTGCGCAACTGCCTGGAAATGCTGGTCGCGGGCGAACTCCCGCAGGCCCTCGCCCAGGATGAATCACGGGTGCTCTACGCGGGTAAGCTGAGTAAGGCCGGGGCGGAACTGGATTGGAGCCAGCCGGCCGAGGTACTCGAACGCAAAGTCCGGGCATTCAACCCCTGGCCGGTCGCGTGGTGCGAAATCGGTGGCCAGTCCCTGCGTATCTGGAAGGCCGAGGTAGTGGAAGACGCTGCGGGCTGCAGACCGGGCGAGCTGTATGTCGAGCGCCAGTCCCTGCTGATCGGCACGGCTGAAAAGTCACTGAAAATACTCGAATTACAACGCCCTGGCGGCCAACGGATGACGGCTCAGCAGTACCTCAACGCACGCAAGTCCCAGGCTGCCTAAAACTTGGCAAAACTCAATAATGACCTGCAAAACCCCCGCCTGGCAGCGCTCAAGGCGCTTGCAGAGGTGCTGGATGAGAATAAGAACCTCGGCGACAGCGAGGCGCTTGCGCGTATCCAGGACAGCCGCGATGCCGCCCTGGCCCGGAATCTGACCTACGGGGTTTTACGCTGGCTGAGCGCGCTGGAATGGCTGGCCGCCGGATTGCTGGCCAGGCCGATCAAGAAACGTGAGACCGATGTGCAACGCCTGGTGTTGTTGGGGCTGCAGCAGCTCTGGCACGATCACACCGCCAGTCACGCGGTGGTCAATGAGACGGCGGAGTGTGCCCGATCGCTCGGTAAGCCATGGGCGGTGGCCCTGATCAATGCAGTGCTGCGGCGCTTCCAGCGTGAACGGGAAGCCTTCTTGAACAGCATGGAGCAGGCTGGAAAGCACTATGCCCATCCCGACTGGCTGCTACGGGAAATACAACAGGACTGGCCTTCTCAGTGGCAGGAAATCATCGACGCCAATAACCGCCAGGCAACCCTGTGGATGAGGATCAACCGGCAAAGAGCGGACGACGGGGCGCTGCGCAGCCAGTTGCAGCAAGCCGGCTTTACCGCCGGCGGACATGCCTTTGCCCGCGACGCGATCTCCATCAGTCCCGCAGCGGCGGTTGACAGGATTCCGGGGTTTGAGACGGGCTGGCTTTCCGTGCAGGACCCGGCAGCGCAGCTGGCAAGGGATTTGCTAAACCCCAGGAGCGGCGAGCGTATCCTGGATGCCTGCGCTGCGCCGGGCGGGAAAACCGCCCACCTGCTGGAGAGCTGCGCGGGGCTGGCCCTGACGGCGCTGGACAAGCAACCGCAACGCATCGAACAGATCAGGGAGAACCTGGACCGCCTCGGCCTGAGCGCGACAACGCTGGCAAATGATGCGATGGAGACCGCGGCCTGGTGGAATGGGGAAAAATTTCACAAGATCCTCCTCGATGCACCCTGTAGCGCAACCGGCGTTATCCGCAGACACCCTGAAATAAAATGGCTGCGGAGCAGTGCGCAAGTGGATGCGGTGGTGCGGACCCAGGCCGGGTTACTCGCCGCCCTGTGGCCGTTGCTGGAACCCGGCGGCCTGCTGGTTTATGCCACCTGCTCGATATTGAAACGCGAGAACACCCTGCAAATCCAGCGGTTCCTGGCGGAACATACCGACGCGGTGCTGGAAGACCCTGTTGTAGAATGGGGCACGGCCGGACCCCTCGGGCGCCAGATCATGCCCGGCGAAGCCGGAATGGACGGGTTTTTTTATGCGGTTTTGCGCAAGTCTGCTTAGTATTGCAATGTTTGCCCTTGCCGGTTGCGGTCAACCGCAAGCACTCGATTATGCGTTCGTGATCAGGAGCGTGACGATCACGCCCGCCTACCAGTCGCTGGATATTCGCCTGCAACAGGACCTGGAACTGAGCGCGCAGGCCCGCGAGGCGCTGGAGCACGGTGTCACGTTGACCGTCAGGCTGGAACTGGAACTGCGCAATGACAATAACATGATCGTCGCACGCCGGGACGCCCGGCGCTTCCAGCTGCGTTACCTGCCTTTGAGTGAGCGTTACCAGTTTTCCGAAGTGCAAACCGGTGAGCTGAAAGCCTTTTCGCGTCTGCGTCACATGCTCGCGGACATGGATGATTTTAACGTCCACCTGTCAACCGGCCCGCTGCCTGCGGGCAGTTATGAATTGCGTACCCGCATCAGCCTGGATGAAAGCCGCTTGCCCACCCCCATGCAGTTACCGGCCTGGTTTTCATCCCAGTGGCGGCACGATTCGGAGTGGTCGACATGGCCTTTCAAAGTAAGCGCGTAAGACGACTGGTGTTGAGGGTGCTGCCGGTGTCGGTGGCGCTGCTGGTGCTGCTCGTGTCACTCATCCTGGTCAGCAATGTCCAGCAGGACGCAAGCGGTTTGAACCAGCCTTACGTATGGGTCCTGGTGTTGACGGTGTTCGCGTTGCTGGTGGTGCTGGCCGCGATCGTCCACCGGGTCATCTCGTTGACGAAAAAGGTCCGGGAACACGCGCCCGGCGCCATGCTGTCGGCGCGCTGGGTCAGGTATTTCCTGGTTTTGTCACTGCCGCCCGCATTGATCGTCTACTTCTTCTCAGCCTATTTCCTGACCCGCACGGTCGACAGCTGGTTTGATGTCGGGGTCGAGGCGGCGCTGGCCGATTCACTCGAGATGGGTCAGCAATTTCTGGAAAACCGGACACTGGAAGTGCGCAACCAGGTGCGCCGGCTGGTCCGCGAGATTGACAATCCGGATGACGATATCGATGCCGTACGCGGCACCCTGCTGGCCAATGTCAGCGCCAGCGGGCCGTTGGAACTTTCGATCATGGAAAGCGACGGCCGCCTGGTCGCCAGCGCCAATATCAACATGCTCGCCGATCTGCCCGAAAGACCGGGTGACTATGCCTTGTTGCAGGCGCTCGACCGGGGTGAGTATGCCGCGGCAGAACCGCTGGCCGATGGCGCCCTGCGTATCCGTGTCATTCAGCGCCTGCCATTCGAGCTGCCGGGCAGGCAGGGCTACCTGTTGCAGGCAATCTACCCGCTGCCGGAGTCGATCACGACACTGGCGAATAAAATCGAAAAGGAATATCACCGTTACCAGAACCTCAGTTTTCTGCGTGAGCCCTTGAAGCAGAGTTTTATCCTGATCCTGTCGCTGGTGTTGCTGCTGACCGTGTTACTGGCCATCCTCGCGGCCTTGAACGTTGCCCGTAAACTGGTCTCGCCGATATCAAAACTGGCACAGGCCACGCGTGAAATCGCTGCCGGTGACCTGACCCATGAAGTCCGGGCCGAGACCCGTGATGAACTGGGTTTCCTGGTCCAGTCCTTCAACGAAATGACCGAAGCCCTTACCAGCGCAAGCCAGGAAGCGGAAACCAGCAGGGCGCAGCTACAGTCGCAAAGCGAATATCTCGAAACCGTTTTGGGTAGCCTGACCTCCGGCGTGTTGACCATCGATGATAACCAGAATGTCGTCACGGCCAATGCCGCGGCCACCCAGATTCTCGGTGTGCCCGGCGGGTTTTTTACCGGCCAGAACCTGTCCGAACGCGCGGAGAAGGTGCCGCTGCTGGCGCCGCTTTTCGAAATGATCTGGCACCAGATCGGACGTGGCACGGCCGAATGGCAGCGCGAGATACGCCTGCAGGTGCACGGTCAGACGCTGGTATTACTGGTGCGGGGTTCGCGCCTGGGCAAGGAGATCGGCCACGCGGGTGGCTCGGTCATCGTGTTCGATGACGTCACCATACTTAACCGGGCACAACGCGAAGCCGCCTGGGCCGAAGTCGCCCGACGCCTGGCGCACGAGGTCAAGAATCCGTTGACGCCGATCCGGCTGGCGGCAGAACGTCTGCGCATGAAGCTGATGGAGAAACTTGACGAGAAAGACGGCGCCATGCTGAACAGCGCAACCGGGACCATCGTTGCACAGGTTGAAGCCTTGCGCTCGCTGGTCGATGCATTTGGCGATTACGCGCAGGGGCCCCGCCTGGAGCGTACACCGATCGTGCTGGATCAACTGGTCAGGGACATCGTCGAACTGTACCAGCATGATGACCAACGGGTGCGTTTCAAGCTGAAGCTGATTGCGGGCCCTCCCGGGTTGACGGTGGACAGTGGCCAGATCCGGCAATTGCTGCACAACCTGATTGTCAATTCCAGCGAAGCGGTAGCGCAGGACCAGCAGGCGGAGGTGCATATCCGCACGCGTCTGATCAACCAGGCCGGCAGGAAATGGCTGGAGATGGAAGTCAGTGACCGTGGCCCGGGGTACCCGTCAACGGTGCTGGAAAAACCATTTGAACCTTACGTGACCTTCAAAGCCAGCGGCAGCGGTCTGGGCCTGGCCATTTGCCGCAAAATAGTCAGCGAGCACGACGGCCGGATCAGCATATACAACCCCGCGATCGGCGGCGCCTGCACCACCATCATCCTGCCCGTGGACTAGCAGGGGCGCTGTCAGCGCAACAACATCTTCACGGCAACGATCAACAGGAATACCGCAAAAATCCGTTTTGCCAGTAAAGGTGAGCTGCGGTGCACGGCAGCCACGCCCAGCGGTGCACCCAGCACGCTGAAGACGACGACACCTGCAAGCGCCGGCAAGTGCACGTAACCCAGCGACGCGGCCGATGTGCTTTCGCCCAGCACCGCGAAGCCCACGGTGCCCGCGACCGCGATCGGGTAACCGCAGGCCGCGGCCGTGGCGACCGCGTTGCGGATCTGCCGGCCGTGCCAGAGCAGCCAGGGCACGGTCATGCTGCCGCCGCCAATGCCGAGCAGGCTGGAGATGGTACCGATAACGAAGCCCGTGCCGGTGACGGAAAGCCAGCCGGGAAGCGGCCGGTTGCCGGCCTGGGTGCCGCCACGCAGCATCTGCGCGGCGACCAGCAGCGCAAAAATGCCAAATACGTTACCCAGCGCAGCGCTGCCGATACGGTCGGCGATGACGCTGCCCAGCAACGCGCCGCCCAGCAAGCCGGGTACCATCTGCCTGACCAGCGACCACAGGATCCCACCGCGTTTGTGATGTGAGAGTATTGAACTCATCGAGGTGAACAACATGGTTGCCAGCGATGTCGCAACTGCCATCTGGACGGCCATGCCGGCCGTGGCCGGGTCCCGGCTGAATAACCAGCTCAATGCAGGCACCAGGACCAGTCCGCCGCCAATACCGAGGAAACCGGCGAAGAAACCGGCAACCAATCCCGTCATGGCATATTCGATCCAGATCATCTGCGGTTTTGCACCTGTTCAAAATTATTATTCGATAAGTCTTGCCGAGCGGACTGGGTTTGCATAAATTGGTCCTGTCTATGACGCCGCCGCCGAAATCACTTTTAGCACGGGTTTAAATCCCGCCGTGACCTGTATTGTGAAAGCAAGCATAACCCACGCCGCCGCATTCTTGCAGCTTGTATCACTGGCCGCCGTGCTGGGCCTGGCTTGCATTTCGCAGGCCCTGGCTACAGGCAGCGCGACGGACGCCGAACTGGCGCAGTTCAAAATGGCCTGGAAAGCGGCGCAGCGCGGTGACCACGCCAGTTTCAAAAAGATCAGCGATGGCTTGCAGAGTTACGTGCTGTATCCATACCTGCAGTACGAGGACTACCGCAACCGCCGTAGCAGCGTGCCGGCAGATGAAATGGCGGACTTCCTCGCAAGCCATGCGGACCTGGCCTTTACGCCAGGTTTACGCAATGCCTGGCTGAAGGCGCTTGCCGAAGAAAATCGCTGGGCAGACCTGGTGGCAAATTCCGCAGGTGTGGTTGATACCGCGCTCAGGTGTCAGCGGATCCGCGGCCAGATCATGTTGAAACAGACCGATGGCGTGATGCTTGAAGCGCAAAAATTGTGGGCCGTGGGCAAGTCGCAACCGGCTGAGTGCGACCCGGTGTTTACGTGGCTGGAGAACAATAAAGGCGTGAGCGAAAGCCTGGCCTGGGAACGGATTCGGCTCGCCATCGAGGCGGGTAACCGCAGCCTGGCCACCTACCTGGGGCGTTTCGTACCTGCCGGCCAGCGCCGCTGGCTGGATGAATGGCAGCAAATAAGCCTTGACGGTTACAGAAGGCTGGAACGGGCGCGCCGCTGGCCGGATCACGCGGCAACCCGAATGTTGGCGGCAGCATCACTACTGCGCCTGGCCCGTGATGAGGCAGGTTTGGCCGCGCAGAAATTCGATGCCCTGGATGGTCATTTCAAATGGGAGGAGGACCGCCGGGCAGCCCTGTTGCGGAATATCGCCCTGTATTCCGCCGTGGCGATGGATCAGGATACCAACGACCGGATGTTGCGTGTGCCAGTCACTCACCGCGACTCGAAGCTGCTCGAATGGTGGGCGCGGTTCCTGCTCAGCACGCAGGCTTGGCCGGAGGTCGCCAAGGTCATCGAACAAATGCCGGAAGAAACCCGCAACGATGACCGCTGGCGCTACTGGCTGGCGCAGGCCGGTCTGCGCTCCGGTCAGGTCAAGCCACCTTCGCCGCCGCTGCAGGCACTGGCCGTCAAGGCCAACTACTACGGGTTCATGGCCGCCGATGAGCTTGGACTTGGCTACAATATCTGCCCCGGCAAGGCCGATGTCAGTGCGGACGCACTGCAACGGGTGGCTGGGCTCGACGGCTTCAGGCGTGCACTGGAATTGCGCAAAGCGGGGCTGGATAACTGGGCGGTAAGCGAGTGGGGGCTGGCCACCGGCCGTCTGCCCGTTTCTGACCTGAGAATCGCTGGCGCGCTGGCCTTCAGGGAGGGCTGGTACGACCGGGCGATTTTTACCCTGGGTAACAGTGGCGACCTGAATCTCTACGAATGGCGCTTCCCGCTGCCGTGGCAAACCGATATCACCGATGCCGCCCGCCAGAACCAGCTGGACCCGGCCTGGGTCTATGGCACGATACGTTCCGAAAGCGCAATGCTCGAAACCGCACGCTCACCGGCCAATGCCCTCGGTTTGATGCAAATTTTGCCGGCGACCGGCAAGCAGACGGCAAAAAAGCATGGTCTGCAATGGAGCGGTGACGATCAGTTAAAGACCGCCGCCGGCAATCTGTCCATAGGCACTGCTTACATGAGCGACCTGTTGAAGCGCTTCGGGCAGAACCCGGTGCTGGTATCAGGCGCCTACAATGCCGGTCCGCAGGCCGTGCAGCGCTGGCTGGATACCCGGCCACGACTGGAGGCAGCCGTCTGGATAGAGACGTTGCCCTATTATGAAACCCGCGATTACATTCCGCGCGTGCTGGCTTTCACAACCATCTATGATTGGCGTCTGGGTGGAACGGTAAAACGGATATCGGACAGAATGCCGCATATCGAATCCGGTAAGATCAGCGTTGCTGGCTACACCGATGCGGTGTGCAGGGATTAGAATTCCATCCGGGGAAGCCAGGACTTTTCCGGGTTTGCCAACAGGCCAGGGATTGCCTGGCGTTTGCGAGGAAGTGACATGCGTATTGTCTTGATAGGGGCCAGCGGATTTTTCGGCGGATTTCTGCTGCGCGCACTCGCAGCCGATCAGCACCAATGCCTTGTCCTGACCCGGGCAGCCGTGCGCCGGGCAACCGTGGATATGTTACCCGGCGTCGAACTGGTCCAGGCGGATGTCTACGCTCCCGATGCCCTGGCCAAACAGTTTGCCGGCGCCGATGCGGTGATCAGCATGGCCGGCATCCTGAATGAAGGCAGCGGCCGCGCCAATGGCTTTCAGCAAGTCCATGTCGGGCTGGTGGAGGGGATCATCGAGGCCTGCCGCAAGACCGGCGTCACGCGCCTTTTGCACGTGAGCGCTCTTAACGCGGGCAAAGGCCGCAGTCACTACCTGAAAACCAAGGGCGAGGCCGAAGCGCTGCTGCGCGCCGCCGCCGATTTGCATGTCAGCATCTTCCAGCCGTCGGTCATCTTTGGCCGGGGGGACAGTTTCTTCAACAGGTTCGCGGACATGCTTGGCCTGGTGCCGGTGCTGCCGCTGGCCTGCCCAAAGTCACGTTTACAGCCGGTATTCGCCGGCGACGTTGCGGCGGTCATGGCCGCGGCCCTGGACGATCCGCTGACCTGGGGGAAGAATTACGAACTGGCAGGCCCGCAGAGTTTCACCCTGCAAGAACTTGTGCAGTGGACTGCGCGAACCCTCGGCAAACGCAGGCTCGTCATCGGTCTGCCGGGTCCGCTGTCCGCGGCGATGGCGTTGCTCATGAACCTGGTTCCCGGCAAACCCCTGTCCTGGGACAATTACAAGTCTCTGCAAACCGACAATGTCAGCAACCGCAATGACTTTGAATATTTTCACGTCAAGCCTTTGTCCATTGACCTTGTCGTTCCGGATTATCTGACCGGTTCGATCAAGCAGCGCCGTCTGCAAACACTGCGACGGCAACCACGCCGTTGAAAACCAGCAAAATCTACCTGGTCGGCGGCGCCGTCCGCGATGAATTGATGGGCCTGCAGCCGCAAGAACGGGACTGGGTGGTTGTCGGCAGCACGCCGGAGGAAATGCTGGAGCAGGGCTACAAACAGGTCGGCGCGTCCTTTCCGGTTTTCCTGCACCCCATAACCGGGGAGGAATATGCACTCGCGCGTACCGAGAAAAAGTCGGGGCACGGTTATCACGGGTTCAGCGTGGACTTCCATGCCGGTGTAACGCTGGAGGAAGACCTGCTGCGCCGCGACCTGACCATCAATGCCATCGCGCGTCATGCTGACGGCCGCCTGGTTGACCCATGCGACGGCCAGCGTGATCTGCAGCAAAAGGTCCTGCGTCACGTCTCCGCCGCCTTCGTGGAAGATCCATTGAGGGTATTGCGCGTGGCGCGCTTTGCCGCCAGGTTCGCCCCGCTGGGTTTTCGTGTACATGAATCGACACTGGCGCTGATGGCTGAAATCACGCGGTCAGGCGAGCTTGCTCACCTGGCGGCGGAGCGCGTCTGGCGCGAAATCGAGATGGCCATGGGAGCCCCGGTGCCATCGGAATTTGTCAGCGTGCTGCGTCAATGCGGTGCGCTGGAAGCACTGTTACCCGAGGTTAACCGGCTGTTTGGCGTGCCCCAACCGGAACGCTACCACCCCGAGATCGATACGGGTACGCATCTGCTGATGGCCCTGGATATCGCGGCAGAGTTGAGCAGGGGCAGGGCCACTATCGTCTTTGCCGTCTTGCTGCACGATCTCGGCAAGGGTATTACGCCATCCCGGGAATTGCCCGCGCACCGGGGTCATGAAGCGG
This sequence comes from Lysobacterales bacterium, assembly GCA_041306925.1. GTDB lineage: Bacteria > Pseudomonadota > Gammaproteobacteria > Xanthomonadales > SZUA-36 > SZUA-36. The sequence continues at coordinate 537 of JBFZEL010000042.1, read as the reverse complement.
CGGGGTTAGCGCTGGTGGATGACGTCTGCGGACGGTTCAGAGTACCCAACGCCGTGCACGACCTGGCACGCAAGGTCTGTGCAAAGCACCTCAAATGCCATCGCATACTCGAGGCCAGGCCGTTGACGGTGTTGCGGATGCTGGAGCGCCTGGATGTCTTTCGTCAACCGGAACTGCTGCCGGATTTCGTGACCGCCTGCGAGGCCGATTACCGCGGACGCAAGGGACTCCAGCACCGCCCTTATCCGCAGGGCGAATCCCTGCAGGAGGTTCACCGTGTCGCCGCCGGCATCCGGGCCAGGGACCTGGACCTGGAAGGGATCAGCGGACCGCAGGTAGGAGAGCGCCTGCGCGAGGCCCGGCTTGCGGCCATAGCCAATATGCAATGTTCCGGCTAAGGGCTTGTCCGGACGATAGTCAGGTCAGCCGGCCCGGGTCAATACAGGCGTATTCAAAGGCGGTGGCAAAGATCGGTGATTGAAAAACCTGACAGCTCTCTTGCGCTGCCCTCATCAAGACCGCGGCAGAGCGCCATCA
>JBFZEL010000041.1:0-9315 GCA_041306925.1 Lysobacterales bacterium | reverse complement strand
CGGCTTGCCCATCAACGCGACCACCAGCAACTGGTCGAAGCCCAGCGCCTGGAGCAACGCACGCTTTATGACATGGAAATGATGCTGGAACTGGGTTACTGCAATGGCGTTGAAAACTATTCGCGTCATTTGACCGGGCGCGGTCCGGGCGAAGCGCCGCCGACCCTGTTCGATTACCTCGCCGATGACGCGCTGCTGGTGCTGGACGAAAGCCACGTAACGGTCCCCCAACTGGGTGGTATGTACAAGGGCGACCGGTCGCGCAAGGAAAACCTCGTGACCTACGGCTTCCGCCTGCCTTCCGCGCTGGATAACCGCCCGCTCAGGTTTGATGAATGGGAGCAAAAGGCCGGTCAGACCATATTTATTTCAGCCACGCCGAGGGCCTATGAACTGGAGCGTTCCGGTGCAGTTGTCGAGCAGGTGGTACGCCCGACCGGCTTGATTGATCCGGAAGTCGAAATCCGCCCGGTGGCCGGCCAGGTCGATGACGTGCTGTCCGAGATCACGCTGCGGACCGCCATGGGCGACCGCGTGCTGATCACGACGCTGACCAAGCGCATGGCTGAGAACCTGACCGAATACCTGGCTGACCATGGGGTCAGGGTCAGGTATCTGCACTCCGACGTGGAAACGGTCGAGCGCGTGGAAATCATCCGTGATCTGCGCCTCGGGGAATTCGATGCGCTGGTGGGTATCAACCTGCTCAGGGAAGGCCTGGATATGCCGGAGGTTTCCCTGGTTGCGGTCCTGGATGCGGACCGTGAGGGGTTCCTGCGTTCCGAGTCTTCCTTGATCCAGACCATCGGCCGGGCCGCGCGCAATGTCAGGGGCAAGGCCATCCTGTACGCCGACAAGGTTACCGGTTCCATGCAGCGCGCGATCGCCGAGACAGACCGCCGTCGCAACCGCCAAAGGGAATACAACAAGGAACATGGAATCACCCCGAAAAGCATCATCAAGGCGGTCAGCGACATCATGGAAGACGCGCGTATGCTGACGCCGGCGGAACGCGAGCAACAGCGCAAGGTGGCCGAGACCGCCGCCCGGTATCAGCATATGCGGCCCGCCGAACTGGGTAAAACCATCGCGGCAATGGAAAAGCAGATGATCCAGCATGCCCAGATGCTCGAATTCGAGCAGGCCGCCGAGATACGAGACCAGATCAAACGCGTGAAAGAGCAGGTTTTACGCTCGCCTTAACTGCGGTGCGTCTCGTTGAAACGGGAGTGAACCGGGAGAAAATCGGGAGACCGGCAGGAACATCGGGTTTAGTGCCGGCAAGCCGTTGGCCGGCAGGCCGGCAGCCAGTTCACAACTCGATGTCCAGCCACACCAGGTGGTGGTCTGAGACATCTGCCAGCTCATGTCCGGGTTGACCCTGCGCCGGCCAGAATACACCGCAGCCGGCAACTTTCAGTGTCGCCGACGGCAACACGTAATCGATACGCATGTTACCCGTGTACTGATCATTGAAATCCCCGGTGTCCGCAGCCGGATTGCCCTTGTGCTGCTGGTTTTTCCCGCCCTGCTCCAGGCTGGCCTGGGCAGCGCCTTCGCTGAGTGGTACGCAACTGGCATCGACCAACGGGTGTTCCAGCAACTGCGCAATGGCCTTTGCACTGGAGTCGCCATCGAACGGATCCGCGTTGAGATCGCCCGCAACGACAAACCGGGCACCGGGTTCCAGGCCGCCCCTGGCGCCGGCATCGTCGTATATGTAATCCGCGCGCTGCGGGTCCACGTAATCTGCCCACAACCTGATTTCGTCGTGATTCCTTTTGCCATTGCGGTCCTCCGGGCCATCGAAAACCGGCGGGGTCGGGTGCGATGCAAGCAAGTGAAAGGTCCGGTCGTTGACGGCGACATTGATGTCCCAATGACTTTTTGAACTGAGACGAAGCGCTTTCCAGATTTCATCCGGATAGTAGTCGGAGCCGTCCGGGTTCAATGGTTTCAACGCTTCGGGCATGTCACTCCATTTGAAAAACCGGAAGCTGCGTTCCAGTTGCAGCGGAAACCGGGATAGCACCAGCATGCCGTATTGCCCCGGAAACCGGCCGTAACCCCAGGCATCTTCCGGCTCTCCGGGGACACCATTGCCGTTCAGGTCAAGACCGCTTTCCGAGCCGGTATTGACCGCGCCACTCAAAGCGTGGGCATAGCTGATGGGTTCATTGCCAAACTGCGGTTTGTCGAGGTAATTCTTGATGAAAAGCACGGCCGAATCGAGCTCGTACCAGTCAAATTCATTCAGCAGCAGCACGTCCGGTCTGACGGTCTGTACAACGGCTGCGACCTTTTTTAGGGCCTCGTCTTCGCCCGACTGCAGGCGCCGATACAAATCGCCCTCCGCTGCCAGACCCATGGCAATATTGAAAGTCGCAACCCGGATGCTCTGCAGGTTGTCGGCCGTTGCCTGGACCGCGTGTGCAAGTCCAAGGCTGAGGAGCAGTACTGAAAGCCAGCGGGTCGGGTGCATAGGATTCATTCGATCTACTTGTCATTCATCAACGGCGGCGGCTGGGTACACTCCGGCGGAAGTGCGGCGTCTTTCAAGTCATAATTATCCGGTCCCAGGACCTGCTGGATCTTGCGCAGGGATGCCTCGATGGACTGCCAGTGGCTATCGGCCTGCTCAGCGTCGAACGCCCTGACATTTTCGTCCTCGCCGGCATAGCGCCAGGCGCGTACCGGTATATGCAGTGCCAAAAAAGTCTGTTTGACGGCGTCCAGGTTTTCCTGCTTGTCATCAGCCATGACGATGACAGAGGGCATGCGGGTGCCCGTCTTCGCCAACAGGGCCTGGAGCATCTGGCCCTTGTGTTGTCCGGCGGTCAGAAATACGCCATCCTGGTAGAGCGAGGGACGCCCGTTTTCGACAGGTATGAAAGGCTCGTCATAGCCACCGCGCGGTCCGATGCCGGAAAAGCTGAAGCTGAAATGATTGCGCCGCAATTCACGGAAAGTCTGTAACTGGTAATCCGGTCCGCGCGACGTCAGCGAGATCACAGCCACACCCTGGTCCTGGATGGCTCTGACTTGCCTGGCCCCATCCGCCTGGGTGCGCCGCATGGCACTGGCAAAATAAACGGCGCCCTGCACGGCAAAACGGTCACCAACGTTTTGCGGGCTGCATTGATCTTCGCTTGCAAGTTGCTTTTGCCACTCGTACCACTGGTCCGAACCCAGGCCCTGTTCCATCGCCAGCAGGGTGTTGTCAATGTCAAAAACGACCAGCACGTTTTCCCTGCCAATTTGCTCGACAAGCCGCACGGTGTCGGCCGTCACGTCCGCCAGGTCGGCAGTTTCCCGGTCCAGGTTCTGAACGGACTCGCCGCTGCGCAGGCCGTCTGCGGCACATGCGCTGAGAAAGACTGCAACGAGCAGTGCAAATAACACGGTACAGTGGTATTTATTTTTCATGGGGGATAGTTTACGACATTCGTGGTCCGGGTCGATATGCGCAGGGGAGAGATCAAAATCCGGCTGGCCGGAATGGCATTCCGGCCGTTTGCGGGAAACCGAACGGGCTTTTCCACCGTGTCATTATTTGTCTTGTGGCGCCGTGTGCACCGGCTTGCATTTGCTGGATGCTGCGATGTGCATTCAGGTGAACAAAGGTAGTAATATTCACGGTCTTGACCCAAACTCGGAAATTGGAATCCGGCTTAATGAAAATCTCGATCATCGGTAGTGGTTATGTCGGACTTGTCAGCGGCGCGGGTCTGGCGGAAGCGGGTCACAACGTTGTTTGCATGGATGTCGATGCCAATCGCATCGCTGCGCTGCAACTGGGTAAGTCACCCATCTATGAGCCCGGCCTGGAAGAAATGCTGGTTGATAATGCCAGGCGCGGACACCTGGCTTTTACCACTTCGCTGGAAGCTGCCGTCAACCACGCCAGGGCGTTGTTGATCGCGGTGGGCACACCGCCATCGGAAGACGGCTCCGCCGACCTTGGCCACGTCCTGGCCGCTGCCACCGGTATCGGCCGGATTGTGTCGAAGCCCCTGCTTGTAATCGTGAAATCAACCGTGCCGGTGGGCACCTGTGACCGCGTCCGTGCCGCGATTCAGAAAGAGATTGACCTCCGCGGCGAGAAGGCGGCTTTCAGTGTCGCGTCGAACCCGGAGTTCCTTGCCGAAGGCCACGCCATCAAGGATTTCATGCAACCAAGCCGGATCATCTGCGGGGTGGAGGATGAGCAAAGCGAAGACCTGCTCAGGGAGATATACGCGCCGTTTAACCGCAACCATGAAAAAATGCTGTTTATGGATGTCCGCTCATCGGAACTTACAAAATACAGCGCCAACGCCATGCTGGCGACCAAGATCAGCCTGATGAACGAACTGGCCGGTATCGCAGAACGCGTCGGGGCCGACATCGAGCAAGTGCGCAAGGGTATCGGCTCGGACCCGCGGATTGGTTATGCCTTCATCTATGCCGGCCCCGGCTATGGCGGTTCGTGTTTCCCCAAGGACGTCCGGGCACTGAGCCATACCGCCAGGGAGCACGGCTGCGAGGCGAGGATCCTGGACGCGGTGGAGCATGTCAACAACCGTCAGAAGACCCACTTGTATGCAATGCTGGACAGAAATTTCAACACCGAACTGCAAGGTAAATGCATCGCGATCTGGGGTCTGTCCTTCAAGCCCAATACCGATGACATGCGCGAGGCGCCCAGCCGGGTATTGATAGACGCGTTGCTGGAATCCGGTGTGACCGTGCGGGCACACGATCCGGAAGCCATGGATGTCGCCATGAATATATATTCAGGTAACCAGAATTTCTCGGTCCACGCCGACCAGTACGATGCGGCCATTGGCGCGGACGCGCTGGTGCTGGTCACGGAATGGAAACTCTACTGGATCCCGGATTACGAAAAACTGGCGGCCAATATGCGTCAGAAGGTACTCGTCGATGGCCGCAACATCTGGTCGCAGGAAACCGCGTTAAAGCATGGTTTCACCTGCCACGCGATCGGGCGTCAGTCGATCGGTTGAGACAACAAAACCCCCGCGTTTGCGGGGGGGGAATTTGGCGGAGAGAGAGGGATTCGAACCCTCGATACGCTATTAACGTATACACACTTTCCAGGCGTGCTCCTTCAGCCACTCGGACACCTCTCCGTAAAACAGTTGCCATTTTATCAGCTGCCCGCCTGATAGTCCCAACCCGGGGCAAGAAGTGGGCGTTGAAAAAAGGGCAGCGGATTATCTGTTTAGCGGGGCCCTGTGTCAACCGACGTGCGACCGGTAATCAACAGGTTGGAACGACCCCCTGGCAACCAGGGGGCGCTAAACAGATGCAGGCTGACTGCGGATTCTATTCCTTGTTCTGCTGCGGGGTTGCGCGGGCTCGATCCAATCCTTTGCGCAGCGCTTCCGCCCAGGGTTGCATGATGCGTATGGCCGCTGTCCGATTGGCCGGGCCGGTTTGCCATTGCATATAGCCCCTGTCACGGTCGGCCTTTGGGTCGAGCGCTTTTGCCAGCAGGTCGCCAGTTTCCGAATCATACAGTTCAATGTACAGCGTCATGGACCCGGCTGAGGTCGTAAACGTGTTGCTCCTTCCGACGCTGCGGACATCCGGTGCGTTGACGTCGAGGTCGATGATCGCGGGCTTGACGATCAGTACGTCTTCTGCACGTTCAGTTGCTAAGGTATAACCACCTTTCTGGAGTTCTTCGGTAAAGACTTCCATGAACAGTGCCGCGACATCTTTCTTGATACGCTCCATGTCGCTGCTGCTGACTTTAATGGATCCGCGGTTCTGATCCCGTTGCCAGTTCTTCTTGAAAGCCACGTAGGGTTCCGTGATGTAGACGCGTGAGTATTGTGAAAGGTCTGCACCGGGTTCGGCCCATACATAGGCGATATCCTTGGTGCCCGGTACCAGTTTGAGGCCTTCAACGGTATATTCGGGTATCTCCGTTTTGCTCTTGGCAAAGGCAGTTGTCGAGACCAGGCCCAACAGCATTAAGGAAAGGATAAGCAGAAATTTATTCATCGGAAAAATGCTCCTTTTGCTCAGGAAAATTCGGAAATCAGCATGCCCCGCAGTATACAACGATTAAACGGCAGTTTGCTCTGAGAGTACGCCAATGCCGGGTGGCCTGCACATTGCAGGATGAGCGGCGGTAACAGTTGACAATCAGGGGTGTCGCACGGATAATTCGCAGCCCTCGCAAGGCTTAGTTTATATGCGGGGACACAGCGCGCCCGTAGCTCAGCTGGATAGAGTACCCGGCTACGAACCGGGCGGTCGGGAGTTCGAATCTCTCCGGGCGCGCCAATTTTTAACACATTAAATTTCAAGGCCATCCAGACCACGGTGGCCTTTTGAATTTATTGGGTTTTTGATTGCCCAAAACGGTGGAAATGGATTGACGCAATTTGGCTGAGTCCTTAACATCGGCAGGTTAACCGGTTTCGGGGTGTAGCGCAGTCTGGTAGCGCAACTGCTTTGGGAGCAGTGGGTCGGGAGTTCGAATCTCTCCACCCCGACCAATTTGTACGACCGGACGATGCGCCCGTAGCTCAACGGATAGAGCATCAGCCTTCTAAGCTGAGGGTTGCAGGTTCGAGTCCTGCCGGGCGCGCCAATGTGGTTTAAAGACACATTTGGTATAGTAGGCGGCAGTTTAATAACAATGGTGGGCGTAGCTCAGTTGGTAGAGCATCGGATTGTGATTCCGGCGGTCGTGGGTTCGAGCCCCATCGTCCACCCCATTTTTTAACAAACAGATATAGTTGTCTGTTTTGGCTAACGGGCCATTAGCTCAACTGGCAGAGCAACGGACTCTTAATCCGCAGGTTGTAGGTTCGATTCCTACATGGCCCACCACCAACAAAGGCTCCTGGACGGGATATCAGTTCGGAAAACGTTTAGCGAAAGTGGCGGAATTGGTAGACGCGCTGGATTTAGGTTCCAGTGGGGTAACCCGTGGGAGTTCGAGTCTCCCCTTTCGCACCATATTACCCGCCACTCTCGTCACGACGAGACATCATCAAGAGGTTAACAAAATTCATGCAAGTTTCAGTTGAAAATGTCAGCAGCGTTGAAACGCGCTTGAAAATTCAGGTTCCGGCAGACGAAGTCAAAAAGAAGATCGACGCGCGCTTGCGTGAAATTGGCAAGCAGGTCAAGCTCAAGGGCTTTCGTCCCGGTCGTATTCCATTCAGTGTGCTTAACCAGCGTTTTGGGCAACAGGCCAAGCAGGAAATCATCCAGCAAACGGCACAGTCCGCCTTGCAGCAGGCGCTGCAGCAGAAGCCATTGCGTATTGCGGCGAAGCCGAGGGTGGAAAACGAACCGGTGTATGACGAATCCGGCCTGAAATTCGACGCGGTTATCGAAACCTATCCGGAGCTCGATTCGATCGACGTCTCAAATATCGCCATCGATCGTCCGCAGGTCAGTGTTGTCGATGACGATGTCACAGAAATGCTGGAAACCCTGAAGAAACAGCGGACCAGGTGGAACGACGTCGAGCGCGAACCGGCGGTAGGCGACCAGGTCCTGGTCGAATACACTGCAAAAACCGATGAAGGTACCTTGCCTGAGACGGGCAAGCTCCGCCTGGCCATCATCATCGGCCAGTCCGGCTTCGAGGCGCTGGAAAATGTGCTCCTGAAAATGTCGCCGAAAGATGAAAAGGAAATCAGGCTTGAGTTTCCTGCCGACTTCCGGGAAAAAGCGCTGGCTGGCAAGCATGCCGATGTCTGCCTGACGCTGGCCAGGGTCCAGGAAAGTGAAGTGCCCAAGGTCGATGAGGAATTTGCCAAATCCTTTGGCGTGGCGAGTGGCGACATTGAAGAACTCAAGACTGAAATTCGCAAAAACCTGGAGCGTGAACTGGTTCAGGCGGTCAACACCCAGCTCAAAACACAATTGGCAGAGCGATTGCTGGAAATGTATCCCGATCTTGAAGTGCCTGCCAGTATCGTCACCGGAGAGGCCCACAACATGTTGCAGCATATGTTGCGCGGAGCCAAGCTGGACATCACCAGGGAAATGCTGGACCACTTCAGGGAACCTGCCACCAGGCGTGTTCGCAGTGGCTTGTTGTTGGCTGAATTGGCCCGGCAGAATAAAATCAAGATCGATGGTCCCAGGGTGCGTGAAGCGGTAGAGTTAATCGCCCAGACTTACGAAGAGCCCAGGGAAGTCGTGCAGATGTATTACAGTGATGAGCGCCTGTTACAGTCGGTGGAAAACTCGGTACTTGAAAGCCAGGTGGTTGATTGGGTCGTTGCTCACGCCAGGACTACCGATAAACCGATGAGCTTCCAGGAAGCAATCAATGCGGCAACAAAGGCGGCGGGTCAATAGGATGAACAGGGAAATACGTGGTTTGAATCTTGTCCCCATGGTGGTGGAGCAGACCTCCCGTGGCGAACGCGCTTATGACATTTACTCACGCCTGCTCAAGGAAAGGGTGATTTTCCTGGTCGGACCGGTCGATGACCACACTGCGAACCTCGTTGTGGCCCAGATGCTGTACCTGGAGTCCGAGAACCCGGAAAAGGATATCAGCCTGTATATCAACAGCCCGGGTGGCTCGGTCAGCGCAGGCCTGGCGATTTACGACACCATGCAATTTATCAAACCTGACGTCAGCACCATGTGTGTCGGGCAGGCTGCCAGCATGGGCGCCCTGTTGCTCGCTTCCGGCGCCAAGGGCAAGAGGTATTGCCTGCCGCACTCCCGGGTCATGATCCATCAACCAATGGGCGGGTACCAGGGACAGGCCACCGACATTGAAATTCATACCCGTGAAATTCTCAAAATACGCTCACAGTTGAATGACTTATTGGCATTTCACACCGGCCAGTCGGTCGAGACCATTGCAACGGATACAGAACGTGATAATTTCATGGGTCCGTCTGAAGCAAAGGTCTATGGTTTGATCGATGAAATGATCAAAAATCGAAAGGATGACTCTGGCAGCAATAAATAGTAGTATTTTCTGCGGGATGCAGGGAAATTAGCCATGGCAGATCAAAAACACACAAGCGGCGACGGTAAAATCCTTTACTGTTCTTTCTGTGGCAAGAGCCAACATGAAGTTCGCAAACTGATTGCCGGACCCAGTGTTTACATTTGCGACGAATGTGTCGAGCTATGTAACGACATCATCCGTGAAGAACTGGATGAGTCCGGCACCGACAAGCGCGAAAAACTGCCGACCCCCAAAGACATTCACGCCTTTCTGGATGATTACGTCATTGGCCAGCAACACGCAAAAAAGATTCTTGCCGTTGCCGGTCGGCCCGATCAGCAGGATGTTGCTCTTGGAAAGTTCTACAT
>JBFZEL010000040.1:0-7966 GCA_041306925.1 Lysobacterales bacterium | reverse complement strand
CAACATGCTCAAGCCGGCGCTGGCGCGCGGCGAGTTGCACTGCATCGGCGCCACCACGCTGGACGAGTACCGCAAGTACGTGGAGAAGGATGCAGCACTGGAGCGGCGCTTTCAGAAGGTCTACGTCGGCGAGCCCTCGGTGGAGGACACCATCGCCATCCTGCGCGGCCTGCAGGAGCGCTACGAAGTGCACCACGGCGTCGACATCACCGACCCGGCGCTGGTGGCGGCTGTCACCCTTTCGCACCGCTACATCACCGACCGGCAACTGCCGGACAAGGCGATCGACCTGATGGACGAGGCAGCCTCGCGCATCCGCATGGAGATCGATTCCAAGCCGGAGAAGCTGGACCGCCTGGAACGCCGCCTGATCCAGCAGAAAATTCAGCGCGAGGCTCTGAAAAAAGAAAAGGACGAGGCCTCCCAGCAGCGCCTTGCAGAACTCGATGAGACGATCGGAGAACTCGAACGCGAGTATTCCGATCTCGAAGAAATCTGGAAGTCGGAAAAGGCCGCGGTGCAGGGTACCACCCACATCAAGGAAGAACTCGAGCGCGCCCGCGCCGAACTCGAAGCCGCGCGCCGCGCGACCGACCTGACGCGCATGTCCGAATTGCAGTACGGACGCATCCCGGAACTCGAAGCCGCGCTGAAACAGGCCGAGAAAGGCGAAAAGGCGGAATTCACATTGCTGCGCACCAGCGTGACCGAAGACGAGATCGCGGAAGTGGTGTCGCGCTGGACCGGTATCCCGGTGTCGCGCATGCTCGAGGGTGAGCGCGACAAGCTGTTGCGCATGGAATCGGCCCTGCACGCACGCGTCGTTGGCCAGGATGAAGCCGTGACCGCGGTTGCCGACGCCATACGCCGCTCACGCGCCGGACTGTCGGATGCCAACCGGCCGATCGGTTCATTCCTGTTTCTCGGCCCCACCGGCGTCGGCAAGACCGAGTTGTGCAAGGCGCTGGCGGAGTTCATGTTCGATACCGAGGAGTCGATGGTGCGCATCGACATGTCCGAGTTCATGGAAAAACACTCCGTGGCGAGGCTGATCGGCGCACCGCCGGGTTATGTCGGCTATGAAGAGGGCGGTTACCTGACCGAAGCCGTGCGGCGCAGACCGTACTCGGTCATCCTGCTGGACGAGGTGGAAAAAGCCCACTCGGATGTATTCAACATTTTGCTGCAGGTGTTGGACGATGGCCGCCTGACCGATGGCCATGGCCGCACGGTCGATTTTCGCAACACGGTCATCGTCATGACCTCCAACTTAGGCTCCGCCCGTATCCAGGACCTGGCGCCCGAGGGTTACGAGGTCATGAAGAGCGCGGTGCTGGAGGTGGTCGGTCGGCATTTCCGGCCCGAGTTCATCAACCGCGTGGACGAACTGGTGGTCTTCCATCCGCTCGACCAGGCACAGATCCGCTCGATTGCCGGTATCCAGTTGAGTATCGTCAGGAAACGCCTGGCCAATGTGCATCTTGAAATGGCCATCAGCGACGCGGCCCTGGACCTGCTGGCGACGGCCGGTTTTGACCCTGTCTACGGTGCGCGCCCGCTGAAAAGGGCCATCCAGCAGAAGATCGAAAACCCGCTGGCGCAGAAGATTCTGCAGGGCAATTTCCTGCCTGGCGAAACCGTGCACATCGACGTCGAAGACGGCAAGTTTTTCTTCACAAGCTGAACTTTGCAGGGTGCGTGTCATCACGCACCCTTGCCTTCCCCCACAAGGTAAATTTGAACAACCAGGCGCAATTACAGGCCTGTCATTCACACACACAACAGCGACCGCAACTCAAAGTCCGCACCATTCGCCGGTAGCCGGGTACGCCTTTCGAGACCTTCAAAAACAGGGATGTTTTTGAAGAGCATACAGGGAAGTACTCTCTGCGTGTCTCGAAAGGCTTACCCGGCTACCGGCGAATCCCGACAACGAAGTGCCAATACCTGCTCTGTTGTTAACGTAGAAAAACGGGAAATTTTCTAAGTTCGAATTTGCCCCGAACCCATCACGATCCACTTGTAACTGGTCAGTTCCGGCAGGGCCATCGGGCCGCGGGCGTGCAGTTTTTGCGTGCTGATGCCGATCTCTGCGCCCATGCCGAACTGGCCGCCGTCGGTGAAGGCGGTCGAGGCGTTGGCGTAGACCGCGGCGGCGTCCACGCTGTGCAGGAAACGCTCGATGGTCTGCGCATCCTCCGCGACAATGGCCTCGGAGTGTTTCGAGCTGTAACGGTGGATATGTTCGAGGGCATCAGGGAGACCGGCGACGGTCCTGATCGACATTTTGAGGGATAGGAATTCGGTGCCGAAGTGCTCCGCTGAGGCGTGCTGCAGACCGGCGGCATAGTGCCCGTCCAGGGCCTGGAAGGCCTCTTCGTCCGCAAAAACCTCGACCCCGTAATCCTCTCCCAGCGTGGCCATCAGCGCGGGCAGGGCAGGCAACAGGTCGCGGTGCAGGATCAGCGTGTCCAGCGCGTTGCAGACGCTCGGGCGGCGCACCTTGGCATTGGTGATGATGGCTTGCGCTTTCGCCAGGTCGGCGCTCTTGTCGACATAGGTGTGGACGATGCCGGCGCCGGTCTCGATCACCGGCACGCGCGCGTTGTCGCGCACGAAATCTATCAGCGCCTTTGAACCCCGCGGGATGGCCAGGTCAATGTATTCGACGGCCTGCAGGATATATGGCAGGTATTCACGCTGTGGCGGCGCGAGGAACACCACGGCGGGGTCGATGCCGTGCCCGGCCAGCACCCCATGTATCATTTCGACCACCACCTGGTTGGTCGCATCGGCGTCGCTGCTGCCCTTCAGCACGCAGGCATTGAGGGTTTTAAGACACAGCGCGAAGACATCGAAGGTCACGTTCGGCCGTGATTCGAAGATGACCGCGATAACCCCCATCGGCACGCGCACCTTGCGCAGTTCAAGACCGTTGTCCAGGCGCTTTTGCTCGAGCAATTCACCCACGGGAGTTGGCAGTGCAGCGACGCTGCGCAGGTCGTGCGCGATCTCGGCGAGACGCTTTGGGTTGAGCAGCAGGCGGTCGTATTTCGGGTCAGACGTCTCCATCCGCGACAGGTCGGCGCGGTTGGCTTCCAGTATCTGCGGTGCGGACGCCAGCGTGCGCTCCGCCAGGGTCCCGAGCACGGCGCGGATCTTTGTATCGTCGACCTGCGACAAAAGACGCGCCGCCGCGCGCGCCGCGCGCAGACCGCGTTCGAGGTACTCCAATGGGTCCGTCATTCAGGTGACCAGGTAGAGGTAATCATAGTGGACCAGCGGTTTATGACCGCGCTGCCCCTTCAGTTTTTCGGTTTCCAGGTGATCGTAGCGCGCTTGTCCGCAGCCCAGCACCTTGCCGGCAACATTGCGTATCTGGATGACATCGCCGCGGTCGAAGCGGCCTGCGACTGCCTCGACGCCGACCAGCAGCACACTGGCGAGGCGATTTTGATCCAGCAGGGCAGCCTCCGCGCCCGGGTTGATCGTCACCGAACCGGTGGCGTGATCGTCCGCGCTTGCCAGCCAGCGTTTCGCCGGCGAAGCATCGCCGCTCACCGGGAAGTGCGTACCGGCCTGTTCCTCGCCGAGTATCCTCTGCATGATCTGCGGGTCGGTACCATCCGCGATTACCACCCCGATGCCGAGCCTGGCCACCTTGCGCGCGATCGCCAGTTTACTGTTCATGCCGCCGCGTCCCAGTGTCGATGTGCCGCGTGAAACGATCTCATCGATCCGGTGCCGGGCATCGTCCCAGCGCTTGATATAACGGGTTTCGGCGTCATTCGGGTCACCGTCGTAAACACCCGGAACGGTGCTCAGCAGGCACAGGAGTTCGGCATCCACCATGCCCGCCAGTAAACCCGCGAGTTCATCGTTGTCGGTGAACATCAGTTCGGTGACCGAGACCACGTCGTTTTCGTTCACCACCGGCACGATGCCGGCGGTCAGCAGGCCTTCGATACAGCCGCGCATGTTCAGGTAATGGCGGCGTGTCTGGAAATCGCTCTTGCTGGCCAACACCTGTGCAACGGTCAATGCATGTTGCGCAAACAGTTCGCGGTAGGTTTCCATCAGCAGCACCTGGCCGGTCGCCGCCAGCACCTGTTTGCGTGCAACGGGGTCCGCGACGCGCCGCAGTTGTTCCGGCGCCAGGCTGCGGCCAGCGGCGACCGCACCGGATGTCACCAGCAGCACGTGCCAGCCATCCCTGTTAAGACCGGCAAGCTGGCTGACCAGGCCGGACATGACGTCCCGGTTCAGCGCGCCGTCCAGGCCGCAAAGGACCTGGCTGCCGATCTTTACGACGATTCGCTTGCCCATCGAACCTCCAGGCGGCCCGTTTACAGACCGAGTTGCTCCTTGCCCTGCTGGTAGACGATATCCACCGGTATGCTGAGCGCATCCAGCCGGTCCAGGTCGGCCTGCAGTTGCGCACCGACATTGCCGCGTTCGGCCACGAAGGCCGCGACCGCTGCGTAATCACCGTTACCCTGCAATACCAGCAGGTCACGGCTCAGGTCCTTCACCGCCTGTTCAAAAGCCGCCACGTTGACGCTGTAGGTGCCGTTGGCGGGGTCACGGCTGAAGGCGCCGGCGTCATTGAAATAATTGAAACGGATCATGTTGGCGCGGCCATGCGCGCTGCTGGCGCCAAAGCGCACCGAACGGAAGATGCCGGCGAGGAAGGTGACGTAGTTGTCCATCAGTTCGCCCTCGCTGATTTCGCCGTTTTCCCGCAGCTTCTGCACCATGTACAGACCGAGCACGTCGGCCTTGCCCTCTTCGAGCGCGGACGCGTGCTCCTGCAACGCCTCACGTACCGTGCCACTGCCGTCCAGCGTGGTTTTGATACCCAGGCCGTGGGCCACTTCGTGAAACATCGTGTTGCCGAAGAATGCATCGAAGGTGATGTGCGACCGCTGCTCCTCGCTGATCAGTTCAGCGGCGATGGGCATCAGGATCTGGTTGAACTTGGCCAGCATCGCATTTTTGAGCTGCAGACGGCGGGTGCCCTTGGCCAGTTGCACGGTCTCGTCGTTCGGCAGGTTGATGGCAATGGTCTTGGAACCGGAATTGCAATCGCCGGCGCAGTAGGCGAGGTCGTAGGCGTTCAGATCGGCATCCGAGCCCGGCATTTCCGCCTTGTAGGCTTCATCCACCGGCAGCCCGCGTTGCAGTTCCGGCATGTATTTTGCGAAACGCGCGAGGCGTTCACTCCAGACCTGGTCCTTGACCAGCACGAAGGTCTCGAACGCGGCGCGGTAGCCGAACAGCGCATCCTGGTAGGTTTCGATGGGGCCGATGACCAGTTCGACCGGGTTGTTTTTCATATCCATCCAGGCCATGTCGGAAGCCCGGTAATCGTCGCTCTTCAGGGCCTCGGCGCGCAGCTTGAGATAGGCCGCAAACTCTGCGTCTTCGGACAGCGCCGCGGCCTGGTTGAGGAGTCCGGCGATGGCGTCGATCTGCGACGCAAACGCCTTGCTGTAGGGCACCAGCACCAGTCCGCCATTGGCGTCGCGCTTGACGAGAGAATATTCGCCCTTCTTGCCATCCTGTTGCCAGGCCTCGAACTCGGCCTTGCTCATGTCCTCGGGATAGAAGCGTGCGCCCGGCGGACGCGGCCCGTAACTTTCGATAAACGGCTGATCCGCCGCCAGGCGGTCCCACGGTCCGTAGTTGTACAGGGCAAAGCGTTTCATCCTGGGGTCGTCGATGCTGTCGAGCAGTTCGTCCTTGTCGCCCCAGACCTGTTGCCAGAAGATATCGTCGGTGATCTTGCCCGCGTCGATCAGCAGGCCGACCATCTGCCTGTGCCGCTCGCTCAGGTGGCTGAGGTCGGTCCTCAGGCTGACTTCGGCGTAGATATCGAAGCGGGAAGGCGCTTCGGTTTCGGCAGGTTGCGCAACGGCAGACTCAACGGGCGGCGTCGCGGCGGGTGCTGCGCTGCTGACCGGGGTGTCTTTTTCACACGCGGCAAGCAGACCGGCCAGCAGCATGGCGGTAACGAAATTCATGGTTCTCATGGGTGTCTCTTGCTGTTTCGAAATGGAATGGACACTATATCAAACCGCACCGCCTTTTGGCTCGCTTTTACGCCGGATCCGGTGCTTTGCATGGCGGGTAAACCGCAACAACGTGACCGCAACACGCGCAACCCGGTGCATGGCTGGGAATACCGACGGGGGCTGCGTTCGTCGCTGGCACTGTAAAACAGAAATATCCATCCCCATTTAATGCCTTCATAAGTCATCAAGTTTATACTTGCCGGCCCCGCGGTTCGACGGGGCGGTTTGGAGTCAGGAGATTTAGCAGTGCCGATATATGAGTACCGTTGCGAGTCGTGTGAACACAGACTGGAAAAACTGCAGAGACTTGGTGAAGGCGTATTGGTCGATTGCCCCGAATGCAATCATCCGTCGCTGAAACGGCTGGTTTCGGCACCCGCCTTCCGCCTCAAGGGCGGTGGCTGGTACGAGACCGACTTTAAAAAGGACAACCAGCGCAACCTGGCAGAAGCGTCCGGTGCAGATACTTCCGGTAAGGCATCAGCGTCAGGCGACAGCAAGACAACGGACACGACACCGCCCGCCAGCGGTGCCGCAACAACAGATGTAAAACCAGCGGCTGCAACAGCCAGCAAGGATTAGGAAAATGCGTAGTCACTTATGTGGTGAAGTCAATGAAACCCTGGCAGGTCAATCGGTCACCCTGTGTGGCTGGGTGGACCGCAGACGTGATCTCGGCGGGTTGATTTTTATCGGCCTGAGGGACAACGCCGGTATCGTCCAGGTCGTGGTCGAGCCTGAAAGCGGCGCATTCGCGGGTGCCGAGCGTCTGCGCAATGAATACTGCGTGCGTATCACGGGTAAAGTGCGCCTGCGGCCCGAGAGCCAGTGGAACGAGTCCATGGCCACCGGCAGGATTGAACTGGTCGCGGAAAACGTCGAGCTGCTGAATGCCTCGGCGCCGCTGCCCCTGATGATGACCGATGACGATGGCGAGGAGGTCCGCCTGCGTTACCGTTACCTGGACCTGCGCAGACCACGTATGCAGCACAACATGCGTATCCGCTCAAAGCTCAACCAGGCCATCCACAAGCACCTGGACGGGCATGGCTTCAACGAATTCGAAACCCCCATACTGACCAAGGCGACACCCGAAGGCGCGCGTGACTACCTGGTCCCCAGCCGTGTCAACCCGGGCCAGTTCTATGCCCTGCCGCAATCGCCGCAGCTGTTCAAGCAACTGTTGATGATGGCCGGCATGGACCGCTATTACCAGATCGCCCGCTGTTTCCGCGACGAGGATCTGCGCGCCGACCGTCAACCGGAATTCACCCAGCTGGACATGGAAATGTCCTTCGTCGACGAAGCCGGTGTACAGGCGGCGGCCGAAGGGCTGGTGCGCGCGGTCTTCAGGGATGTTCTTACGGTTGAATTGCCCGATCCTTTTCCGCGCATGACCTGGCGTGACGCACTGGAGCAGTACGGTTCCGACAAGCCGGACCTGCGCTACCCGATGTCCCTGCAGAGCGTGGACGAGCACGTGCGCCATATCGATTTCAAGGTATTTTCCGAGCCGGCCAATGACGACGGACAGCGCGTTGCGGCGCTCAGGGTGCCGGGCGGCGCGCAGTTTTCGCGCAAGCAGATCGACGAATACACGGCCTTTGTAGCGCGCTATGGCGCAAAGGGCCTGGCCTGGCTCAAGGTGAATGACCTGGCCGCCGGTCTCGCAGGTCTGCAATCGCCGGTCGCCAAGTTCCTCGATGACAAGGCCTGGCGCGGAATCGCGGAGCAGACCGGTGTGCAAGACGGCGACCTGCTGTTTTTCGGCTCCGGCGAGTGGCTCAAGACCAGCAATTTCATGGGCCAGTTGCGGATTCGTTGCGGCGAAGACCTCAAGCTGGCAAGGGCGGGCTGGGCGCCGCTGTGGGTGACCGATTTCCCGATGTTCG
>JBFZEL010000039.1:0-2609 GCA_041306925.1 Lysobacterales bacterium | reverse complement strand
AAGGGGGAACTCTTGAACCGTTTTGGTGCTCCGAGGGAAGAAGGTGGAGTCAGCTGGAAAGGCCTCTTCATCCGCGCGACTCCGGGGTCTGTCGTCAAGGCGATCGCAGCCGGGCAGGTGGTTTTTTCCGAGTGGCTGCGCGGGTTCGGCAACCTCATCATTGTCGATCACGGCGAGGGGTACATGAGCCTATACAGCAATAATGAAAGTCTGTATAAGCAGGTTGGAGACCCCGTCCAGCCTGGCGATGCGATTGCAACCGTAGGTAACAGCGGCGGCCAGTCCGACAACGGACTCTATTTTGAAATGCGGCATCAAAGCCGCCCAATCAATCCCATGCATTGGGTGAAGTGATATGACACACAAGGCGAAGTACATTCTGGTTGGACTGGCCGGCCTGCTGGCTGGCGCGGCACTGACTGTCAATCTCTCTGCAGTCGCCAACAAGGACGCGGAAATTCCGCTTCCGGTCGAGGAGTTGCGGGCCTTCACCGATGTGTTTGCCCGTATCAAGAGCGATTATGTCGAGGCAGTCGACGACAAAAAGCTGATCACCGAAGCCATCAACGGCATGCTCACCGGACTCGATCCGCATTCGGCCTATCTTGATCCCGATGCTTTCAAGGACCTGCAAGTCGGGACCCAGGGGGAATTTGGCGGACTCGGCATCGAAGTCGGAATGGAAGATGGCTTCGTCAAGGTGGTGTCACCCATCGAGGATACCCCTGCATTTCGGGCCGGAGTCAAGTCCGGTGACCTGATCGTCAAGCTGGATGACACGCCGGTCAAGGGCATGACGCTCAACGATGCGGTCAAGCTGATGCGTGGCAAGCCCGGTTCGACCATCAAGCTGACCATTTCCCGCAAGGGTGTGGACAAGCCGGTAGTACTGACGCTAACGCGAGCTGTGATCAAGATTCGCAGCGTCAAATACAAGATGCTCGACCCCGGATATGGTTATGTGCGCATCACACAGTTCCAGGAACACACGGGTGAACTGCTGACCGAGGCATTACAAAAGCTGTACAAGGAAAACAAAGATCCGCTGAAGGGCCTGATCCTTGACCTTCGCAACGACCCGGGCGGACTGCTCAACAGCGCGGTGGCCGTCACTGCCGCCTTCGTAAAGCCGGACAGCCTGGTGGTTTATACCGAAGGACGCACCGAGGACGCGAAAATGCGCCTGACTGCAAGCCGCGAGCATTACCTGCGCGGCATACAGCCGGACTTTCTGAAAAAGTTGCCGGAAGGGGTCAAGAATGTGCCGATGGTCGTGCTGGTGAATGGCGGCTCGGCTTCGGCCTCTGAGATCGTGGCGGGTGCCCTGCAGGACCACAAGCGCGCTGTCATCATGGGCACGCAAACCTTTGGCAAGGGCTCGGTACAGACCATTTTGCCAGTAGGCAACGGCACTGCCATCAAGCTCACCACAGCGCGTTATTTCACCCCCAACGGGCGCTCGATCCAGGCCAAGGGCATCGAGCCCGACATCGTGGTCGAGGACCCGGCGATGCCGAGCGACGAAGGCTTTGGTGTTCGCGAGGCCGATCTCCAGCGGCATTTGTCCAACGGCAAGGAGCCCGATGCGGAGCCGGTTTCGAAGCCTGGCGATGTCATCAAACAGGTGCCTGACGACAAGTCGAAATCTGACAAGGACAAGAAACCCGTTGCACTGGAGCCAGGCGAAGTTGTGTCGAAGAACGACTTCCAGGTCAACCAGGCGCTTAATCTGCTCAAGGGCCTGCAGATCATGCAGGGACGATAGAGGTCTGGGGCCAGCCGCATGCAAGCTGTTGCGGCAACGCACTGGAAGCTATACTGAACGGGTCGAAGTGAGGTGTTGGTGCCATGCGTCCCTGCGATCTCGAAAAAATTCGTGAAATCGTCTTTCATACCACTCCGCCAGGCCAGGTCCAGCGTGCCGTTGTTCTTCTAGAAGGCCTGGAAGGGCTGGTTATCTCCCATGCGCCCCAAGGGGATCGCATATTCGTGCGCTACAACATTTGCGAGTACACCCTGGAAGGCCTGGAAACGGCGTTGACCAGCCAAGGATTTCATCTCGACAACAGCATCATAAGCAAGATCAGACGCTCGCTCGCCTATTTTTGCGAGAGTGTCCAGCGCAGCAATGTCGCCGCCAACGAACCCGATATCAAGTCGCAGCAGGCTTTCATGAAAGTGTATGAAAAGCATCTTCACGGGGACCGCGACGAGACTCCGGAAGAGTGGCGAACCTACAAATAGCGCGCTGCCAGCAGTGCTGACCTGTTCCTGTTGCAATGCTTAACGATGCCCAACTGCTGCGTTACAGCCGGCATATCCTGCTGCCCGAGGTCGGTGTGGAAGGTCAGGAACGTATTGGTGCTGCCGCGGTTCTGCTGATTGGTGCGGGCGGACTGGGTTGTCCTGTTGCGCTCTACCTGGGTGCATCGGGCGTGGGCAGGCTCAGCATCGCCGATGGCGATGTCGTCGACCTGACCTACCTCCAGCGACAGATTGGTCACGACACCGCGAGCATCTTGGAGAACAAGGCACTGTCCCTGAAACGCAGCGTTCAGGCGATCAATCCTGATATCGAAGTCGTGGCAATGACCGCGGCGCTGGCCGGG
>JBFZEL010000038.1:0-3737 GCA_041306925.1 Lysobacterales bacterium | reverse complement strand
CCTTGGGCCCGGGGGGGCCGGCTACAGCACCCGGCGCCGGTCGAACTTGTTCAGGACCACCAGTTCGACGTAATCCAGCATGTCGATCTTTTCCAGCTGGCTCTGTGCGCCGAAATCCGAGGTCATCACGTAGCAGGAGAAATCGCGCGCTGATCTTCATGTAACGCCTCCTCTGTCGGCGGGGCGTAAATTAATGTAAAAAAGGCCCCGGCCCGGGCTGTTTTTAGCCTTCGACTATGGCAATAAGCCGCCCATGCTCTTATGCTTGCCATCCTGATTTTTCATGCGCTGTGACACCCGAACCCATGAGAGGAAGCATGTCCGGAAAACTGAAAATTACGCTCCTGGTAATCGTGCTCGCAGCGCTGGGTGTATTCTGGTTGGGTGGCGATGAAAATACCACCTCTGTCGACCAGAAAATCGAAACGGCGGCCATCGACACCGGCGACATCACGCGCACGGTGGCGACCTCCGGTTCGGTGCGGCCGCTGATCACGGTGGAGGTCGGTTCACAGGTCTCCGGTCAGATCCAGGAGATCTACGTCGATTTCAACAGCCCGGTCAGCAAGGGCCAGTTGCTCGCCCTGATCGACCCGCAGTCGTTTGAATCGCGGGTGGTGCAGAGCCGGGCAGATCTGCGGGTGGCGGTATCGAACGTCATCGTCCAACAGGCCAACATCGACCGCGCAGAGGCCAACCTGCGGCGTGCGCGTCTCGAATACGAACGCGCGGAACCGCTGGCCAGAAAAGGCACCCTGTCAACCTCGGAACTGGACACCGCGCTGGCCGCCTTTGAATCCGCCAAGGCCGATCTGACCATGGCCCAGGCGCAGCACGTCAATGCCCTCGCCATGCAGGACCAGCGCCAGGCGTCGCTGGAGTCCGCCGAAATCGATCTCGAACGCACCAAGATCCGTTCACCGATCGACGGCGTGGTCATCGAGCGGGCCGTCGATCCCGGCCAGACCGTGGCCGCCAGCCTGTCCTCGCCACTGCTGTTCAATATTGCCCAGGACCTCGCCGAGATCCAGATCGAGGCCAACGTCGATGAGGCCGACATCGGCAACGTGCACGAGGACAACGAGGTGACCTTTGCCGTTGACGCGTTCCCGGACATGGAATTCACCGGCCAGGTCAACCAGGTGCGCCTGGCGCCCAACGAGGCCAACAACGTGGTGACCTACACGGTCATCATCACGGCCGCCAACCCCGAGCTGAAACTGCTGCCCGGCATGACGGCCATCGTCGAGATCGTGACCGGCAGAAGCGGCAACGTCTTGCGGGTGCCGAACGACGCCATCCGCTTCAAACCCGCCGCCGGTTCGGAACTGGCTGAAAAACTCAAGGCCAGCCAGGCGGGCGGTGGTGAGTCCGGCGGTCCGCGCGGCGGTCCGGATATGTTGCAACTGAAAACCACCCTGGGTCTCGACGACAAGCAGGCCAGCGCAATCGAGGCGGAGGTCAAGGACCTGTACGCCGCCATGCGCGCGCAGTTCCAGGGGCAGGCTCCGGGCGGAAGCGAGGGCGGCGCTGACAGGAACGCGATGCGCGAGCAGATGCGCCAGCAGGTCTCCGCGGTATTTGAGAAACACCTGACGCCGGCACAGTTCAAACAGTATCAACAATACCGCCGGCAGGCGGCCGAAACCCGCTCGGGGCAAATCTGGGTGCAATCGGCGGATGGCAATATCGAGCCCGTCACCGTCAGGTTTGGCATCGGTGATGACAATTACACCCAGGTCATCAGCCAGGACCTCAAGGCGGGTGACCTGGTGGTCACGCGCATGCGCAACGTGACCGGCTGATCGCCCCCATGGCACCGGCAGCCAACAGCATGGGCGAGGTACTGATCGAATGCCGCGCCGTCAGCAAGGACTACGCCATGGGCGGCGAGGTCATCCATGCCCTGCGTGATGTCAGCCTGACGATCAACCGCGGCGAGTACGTGGCCATCATGGGTCCTTCCGGTTCCGGTAAATCCACCCTGATGAACCTGATCGGCGCGCTCGACGTGCCCACGCGCGGCGACCTGCTGATCAACGGCCTGAACCTGTCGCTGCAGTCCGCCGATACGCTGGCCGACTTCAGAAACCACACGATCGGTTTTGTCTTCCAGCAATTCAACCTGCTGCCAAAGACCAGCGCGCTCGAAAACGTCAAGCTGCCGCTGTTCTACGCCCGCAACCGGCAGACCGCCGACGCCAACCAACAGGCCAGGGCCTGCCTGGAGCGGGTCGGTCTGGCCGACCGCATGGGCCACGAAACGACCCAACTTTCGGGCGGCCAGCAACAGCGTGTCGCCATCGCCCGGGCGCTGGCCAACCGGCCCTCGGTGATCCTGGCCGACGAACCCACCGGCGCGCTCGACACCAGGACCTCCATGGAGATCCTCGACCTGTTCCGCGAACTGAACGAGTCGGGTATCACCATCATCGTCGTCACCCACGACCGGGAAGTGGCTGACGAATCCAAACGCAACCTCTTGTTCAGGGATGGCCGCATCGTCGATGATGTGGTCATCAAACGCTGACGGATAGCCTGCGATGGGTCTCTGGAAAACCATCAGCATCGCCCTGATCGCGCTCAGGCTGAACGCGCTGCGCAGCTTCCTGACCATGCTCGGCATCATCATCGGTATCGCCTCGGTGATCGTGATGGTGTCCGTTTCCAGCGGTTCCAAGGCCGAGATCGAACGCGCCATCGACCAGCTTGGCAGCAACATGCTGTCGATCCGTCCGGGCACCGACATGGCCGGCGGACGGCATGGCGGTGACGGCACGGCGACGCCGTTTACCGAGAAGGACATGAAGCGTCTGAAGGACAGGTTTGCCTTCATCGATGGCATTTCCGGCAGCGTCAGCAGCACTGCGCCGGTGGTCTACGGCAACAAGAACTGGACCACCGGCATCACCGGGGTGCACATCGACTATCTCAGGGTACGGCAGTGGCTGATCGAGGAAGGCCGCAATTTCAGCGAGCGTGAAATCCGCTCGGGCGGCAAGGTCGCCCTGCTTGGCCAGGAGGTGATCAAGAACCTGTTTGACGGCAGTCCGCCACTGGGTGCGAAGATCCGCATCAAGAACGTGCCGTTCACGGTCATCGGCACGCTGCAGGCCAAGGGTGAATCCAGCTTTGGCAGAAGCCAGGACGACGTGGTCCTGATCCCGATCTCAACGGCGCGCATGCGTGTCAGTGGCCGCGACGAGCGCGCGGTGCCGGACAACGTCGGCAATATCTTTCTGACCGTCGATCTCGACCGGGAAATCCGCATCGCCGAGGAGGAACTCAACGAGTTCCTGCGCGAACTGCGCAAGATCGCAGCGGGCGCCCAGGACGATTTCTCCGTGCGCAATTTTTCCGAGTTCATCCGCGCCAGGAACGACTCTTGCTTCTGCCCCCGACGTGCCCTCGCAGCTGCACGAAGTCCTGGTGAGTTTCTTCCAGGAACGTCCCGAGCTGGCCCCGCTGCTGCTCGAGCAGTCCCTGGGCGTCGACCTGCCCGTGTACACCGACGTCAAGGTCGAGTCGGCGACCCTTGGAGACGCGGTTCCAGCCGAGTACCGCGCCGACGTCGTCGTGCTCCTCTGTCATGGCAGGCCCGTGCTCGGCATCGTCATCGAAGTGCAGCTCTTGGCCGACGCGCGCAAGCGCTTCACCTGGCCTGCCTACGTCATGACCCTTCGGTCGCGCTTCGAGTGCCCCTCGTGCCTCTTGGTCGTTACCCCGAGCCGCGAAAC
>JBFZEL010000037.1:0-4958 GCA_041306925.1 Lysobacterales bacterium | reverse complement strand
ATCGGATCGTGGGATTGTAAATCATGTTTGGGCAAACTGCTGTAAACGCGAGGCGCGCCTGACCGGACCACGGGGAATATTGTGCCGCCGGTGACCCGCGCAGGGGTGGACTGGTCGCTTTTACCAGTGTGGATAGATTTTTCTTTGCAAGCACGAATGTTTAGAGGTTAAAATGACTGGCTGCGCCCCTTGAGGGCATAACCATGAAACCGGAGTAACAATGCCAAGCGTAAAAGTTCGCGAAAACGAGCCTTTTGAATATGCACTGCGTCGCTTTAAACGTTCGTGTGAAAAGGCCGGGGTTCTGGCTGAAACACGTCGTCGTGAGTTCTATGAAAAACCTACACAGGAACGCAAGCGCAAGTCTGCAGCAGCAGTAAAACGCGATCTGCGCCGCCTGTCACGGGACAACGTTCGTCGTACCAGAATGTATTGAGTTGTTGGGTTTTGTCCGGCCCCGGGGCGCACGTTTCGGGTGGTTGGTTCAAACCGCTTTAGCCGGATCGGTTCTTTCCCTGCAGAAGCTGTCACTATGACTTTGCCGTTGAGTACATTGAAGGGTCAAATCCAGGAAGATGTGAAGTCGGCGATGCGCGCGCGCGATCAGCGGCGCCTGACCGCATTGCGGTTGATCACCGCTGCCATCAAGCAGGTCGAGGTGGACCAGCGTATCGAAATGGACGACACGGGCGTACTGGCAGTGCTGGACAAGATGGTCAAACAACGCAGGGATTCTCTCGAGCAGTACCAGTCTGCCGGCAGGGATGACCTGGCGGCCCAGGAAAAATTCGAGCTCGACCTGATTGCAAATTACCTTCCGGAAGCCCTGAGCAGGGAAGAATTGTCGGCATTGATCAAGCAGGCGATCATCGACACGGGTGCCAGCAGCATGCGCGATATGGGTAGTGTCATGAATAAACTCCGGGACAAGGTACAGGGACGTGCCGATATGAAGGCCGTCAGCACGGCTGTCAAAGAACAACTCGGCAGCTGAACATGCCACCGGCCAACGGCCCGATCATTCCAACCCGGGTTTTTTTACGGTTATTTTTTCGGGCGTTCAGCCCATTCAGACACCCCTCATGAGTGGCTCCATACCCGATTCCTTCATCGAAGAATTATTGGCCCGCAGCGATATCGTGGAGTTGATAGAGCGGCGTGTTCCGCTCAAACGCAGCGGCAGCGAATTCCATGCCTGCTGCCCTTTCCACGATGAAAAAACCCCGTCTTTTACGGTCAGTCCGAAGAAGCAGTTCTACCATTGTTTCGGTTGCGGCGCCCACGGCTCGGTGATCGGCTTCCTGATGCAGTACGAGGGCCTCGAGTTTGTCGACGCGGTCGAGGAACTGGCGCGGGCTGCGGGTCTCGAGGTGCCGAGGGGCGGTCAACCACAACCTCGTCCGGAAACCGGTTTGTATGAAATGTTGCGCAGCTGTGCAAAATTTTATGTGGAGGAATTGCGCAGGCATCCCGAGGCCGTCGAGTACCTGAAGGGCCGTGGCCTGTCCGGTGAAGTCTGCCGCGATTTTGAAATCGGCTACGCGCCCGCGGATTGGGACGGTCTGATCAGGCAACTGGGGACCAACCCCGGCAGACTGGACCTGTTAAAGCAGGCAGGCATGCTCAGCGCGGGCAACAGCGGGCCTTACGACAAATTTCGCAATCGCATCATGTTCCCGATCCATGACCGGCGCGGGCGCGTGATTGCATTCGGCGGGCGCGCCCTGGCCGATGACGGGCCCAAGTATCTGAATTCACCCGAGACCAGCCTGTATCACAAGGGCAGGGAACTGTATGGTCTTTACCTGGCGCGTCAGCGTTCCAGCCGCCTCGAGCAGATCATCGTGGTGGAGGGGTACATGGACGTGGTCGCGCTGGCGCAATTCGGTTTCAAAAACGTGGTGGCCACATCAGGCACGGCAACCACGCCCGCGCAGGTGGAATTGCTGTTTCGTTCGGCGGATACGGTGGTCTTCTGTTTTGACGGCGACAAGGCCGGCAGGCAGGCGGCCTGGCGCGCCCTGGAAGCCACCCTGCCCAAATTGCGGGATGGTCTGCAGGCGAAGTTCCTGTTTCTGCCCGACGGCGAGGACCCCGACAGCATGGTCAGGAAACATGGCGAGGCGGTATTTGCCGGGCAAATCGAAAGCGCCAGGGGGCTGTCGGAATTTTTCTTCGAGCAGATGATTACCGGCGTTGACATGGGCAGCCTGGACGGGCGGGCGAAGTTTGTCGAAAAGGCCCTGCCCTATATCGAGACTCTGCCTGCCGGCGGCTTCAGGGACATGATGATTTCCCAGCTTGAATCCAGGTCGTTTCACAAGTTGAACAAGCACGTGCAAGGCCCGCTGCCGGTATCCAGAAGCAATGATGAACGCGGCAAACCGATACAGACACGTACGCCGTTGCGTGTCGCGATGGCGCACCTCGTGCAGAATCCGGCCCTCGTCGAACAACTCCAGAATATCGAAGAATTTTCCGCTCCCCGTAACACAGATATACAGGGTGTAGAAATCTTCAGGGAACTCGTTGATTTCTGCGTGCAGCGCCCTAATATCACCACGGCGCAGCTACTTGAGCTCTGGCATGGGCACCCGGCCTTGCCCCATTTGGAGAAATTGGCCGTCTGGCATCTTCCCGGCGAGGAGGAAAAACAGCTCCAGGAGTTTATTGACTCGGCGAACCGAATCCGGCTGAACTGGGTGGAAATATTGTTGTCCCGGATTACCAATATCATGGTGCAACGGGAAGAATACAGGGCGTTACAACACCGCCAGCAAGCGCTGAAACAGCAGCTTGAAGGCCAACAGAAATGACGGGTTGAACTCATTGGTGACGCGGGTCGCCAGAGTTCATTTCATGGGCTATAGTTAGTTAATCATCGCGTAGCGGAATCTTATGAATCAAAATCAGCAGTCGCAATTGAAAGATCTGATCACAAAGGGTAAAGATCAGGGTTTCCTGACCTATGCGCAGGTTAACGATCACCTGCCCGATGACATCGTTGATCCCGAACAGATCGAAGACATCATCAACATGATCAATGACATGGGTATCTCGGTGTATGAACGGGCACCGGATGCCGACAGCCTGATCCTGAATGATGACGCGGCAGTCACATCCGATGACGATTCCGCCGTCGAAGAAGCCGCTGCGGCGCTGGCCGCCGTCGAGACCGAAATCGGACGCACCACTGACCCGGTTCGCATGTACATGCGCGAAATGGGCACGGTTGAGCTTTTGACCCGCGAGGGTGAGATTGTGATCGCCAAGCGGATCGAGGACGGCTTGAAACAGGTGCATGTGGCGCTGTCACGTTTTCCAAGCACGCATACGACCCTGCTGAACGGTTATATCCAGCACCAGGAAGGCAGGCAACGCCTGGCCGAGGTCATGATCGACTTCGTTGACCCGAACGCCGTGGAGCAACCCATACCCGTGGCCAAGAAACCTGCCGAAGTACTGAAAAAAGACGCCGCCCTGGCCGCGCTGGACGACGAAGGGGAAGACCTGGATGAAGACGAATCCGATGATGAGGTGGTAGATATCGACGATGAAGGCCCCGGCGGACCCGATCCTGAAAGGGTTAGCGCCTATTTCGATGCGCTCGGAAAATTGCATGCCGAGTTTATTCAAATGTGCGACAAGCATGGTGCCGGTTCGGCCAAGGCAAAGCAAAAACTGGATGAAATGGCCGAGATGTTCATGCACCTCAAATTGCCGGCCAAAATGGTCGATCACCTCGTCGACCGTTTGCGTTACGCCGTGTCACGTTCACGCGAGCACGAAAGGGCCATCCTGCAAATGGCGGTCAAGCAGGCCAAGATGCCCAAGCTCGCATTCATCAAGAGCTTCCATGAAAACGAAGCCAACCCCAAGTGGATCGATACGGTGCTGGCGGGCAAACAGAAATGGGTGCCGGCATTGAGCGAATACACCAACGAAATCAAGGAAGTGCAGGTAAGACTCGTGCGCCGGGAAGCGGCCAACCGCATCTCGATCGCCGAACTCAAGGACATCAACCGCGCGATGTCGATCGGCGAGGCCAAGGCACGCCGCGCCAAGAAGGAAATGGTCGAGGCCAACCTCAGGCTGGTGATCTCGATCGCCAAGAAATACACCAACCGCGGATTGCAGTTCCTCGACCTGATCCAGGAAGGCAATATCGGCCTGATGAAGGCGGTGGACAAGTTCGAATACCGCCGCGGCTACAAGTTTTCCACCTATGCGACCTGGTGGATTCGCCAGGCCATCACGCGTTCGATCGCCGACCAGGCGCGCACCATCCGCATCCCGGTGCACATGATCGAGACCATCAACAAGCTCAACCGCATCTCGCGGCAGATGTTGCAGGAAATCGGCCGCGAACCGACCCCCGAAGAACTTTCGGTGCGCATGGAAATGCCAGAAGACAAGGTCCGCAAGGTGCTGAAGATCGCCAAGGAGCCGATCTCGATGGAAACCCCCATCGGCGATGACGAAGATTCGCACCTGGGTGATTTCATCGAGGACGCCAACATCGCCTCACCGGTCGAATCCGCCACCGGTACCGGTCTGACCGGTACGGTGCAGGGTGTTTTGGCCGGGCTGACGCCGCGGGAAGCGAAGGTTTTGCGCATGCGCTTTGGTATCGATATGAATACCGATCATACGCTGGAAGAGGTTGGCAAGCAGTTTGACGTTACGCGTGAGAGAATCAGGCAGATCGAGGCTAAAGCGCTTCGGAAGTTGCGGCATCCGACGCGGTCGGAACAGTTGCGGAGTTTTCTGGATCTGGATTAACTTTTTTCTCTTTGTGGTTTTTTGAAAATCGCCCCGCTGGGGCGATTTTTTTGTCTTTAGGATTCACTTTCGCCCTTATGGGCGAGTCGCTTTTCTTTGCGTGCACAAAGAAAAGTAACCAAAAGAAAGTGCTGCTACGCGTTAACTCCAGATTGACATTCAGCGGCTTACTTTGT
>JBFZEL010000036.1:0-3008 GCA_041306925.1 Lysobacterales bacterium | reverse complement strand
GCCGGCCGTGACGATCTCAACACGCTCCACCTCGTTGATCTGGCTGGCTATCGCCCCTGGCAGCAGCAACTCATCCACGACGGATTTTTCAGCTGACTGGTCGGTCGGCGTGGCGATGAAGACCAGGGCCAGTGCAATCACTGTCACCACGGCCAGATAAATGAAATTCCGCTTCATGATGACTGCCTCTCCCTGCGCCGGCGCCGCATGTATCTGAAGACCAGCGCCGCAATCACGATCAGCACCGGCACCAGCACGATATTGATGAATTTGAGCCGCATGCCCAGTGCCTCGATGTCCCTCGAGAGGTCATGCTGCACCTGGCGCAACTCGCTGCGTATCTGCAGTTTACGCTCGACGAAACGTTGTACTTCACTTTGCTGCTCGGCTGTCAGGACCGTCAACTCGCCGTCCTGCCTGAGTGATTGCATGTCATTGAGCTTGCGCTCGGTTTCCACCAGTTCGGCCTGCAGACGTTCCTCGGTATCGCGGAAGCGCATCTCGGCCGACAGTTTCAGGGCCTCCACGCGATCGAACGGCTGGGTGGTGCTGGCACGCGTGCGGATGCCGATAAGGTCGGAACTGCCCAGCAACTGGTCGGCAATATTCACCACCAGCGAGCCGTTGTCGGCAAACGAACTGGCCACGGTCCGGCCGAGAAAATTCTGTTTCTGCACCCACAGACGATCCGTCAGCACATCGGTGTCCGCGAACAGCACCACGTTGATCCCGGCGTCACCCGCCGCCGCGAGATGCGCCGCTGCAGGCGCGCCTTCGGGCGGCTGCTCAAATGCGGATTTGGCCGCCCCGGTGATACGCGCGGCGAGCGCATACCTGTCGCCGGTCGGCTGGAAATCCTGCATCAGGTCCTGTGGGTTGGCCAGAAACCTGAGACGCGCCGCGTCTATCGGCGCCGCGTTCTGGCTGCTTTGCAGCAGCGGTTCAAAGGTGGTGCCCGCCGCGTCCAGCGGCCTCAGCCAACCGGTGGACGAGAAATTGACCGCCTGCAGGTCCGCCGTGGCCACATCGTTGCTGTTGATACCATCGGGGCTCACCGACAAAATACCCAGGTGCCGCACCGGCGGTTGTCCCTGGCCGGTACTGACCTGCAGGGCGTAGGCGAAATCGCCGATTACCCGGTTGCTGTCAAAACCGACACCCCAGGCCTCCAGCAAAGACCCCAACGTGGAACTGCCGCCCGCGTTCATACGCGCCATGGGATCATTCGGATCACCACCCATATCCGCTTCCGCGAGGGGGTCCATGAAAGCCAGCAAACGTCCGCCCCTGAGGACAAACTGGTCAACCTGGTAAAGCATGTCCGGACCGAGATCCTTCGGGTGAACCAGCACCAGCAGGTCGAGATCATCCGGCAGGTCACCGGTGTCGGACGGCAGGTTCTGCAGATCGAACAGCTGGCTGAACTGCTGATGGATGAGCCAGGCCTCGCGCACGTTTTGCGACGCGGGGTC
This sequence comes from Lysobacterales bacterium, assembly GCA_041306925.1. Classification (GTDB taxonomy): domain Bacteria; phylum Pseudomonadota; class Gammaproteobacteria; order Xanthomonadales; family SZUA-36; genus SZUA-36. The sequence continues at coordinate 1,536 of JBFZEL010000036.1, read as the reverse complement.
AAAGCCGGGGCCCATGTCCAGACCGGAAATCAGACCGACCTTCTTTTGTTGCGGATGTGACAGGGAGAACACCATCTTGGCCAGGTCATACTCGAGAAACTTCTCCTTGTCCGGCTGCAGGAAGGGCATGACCTCCAGGCCGTCGAGCGAATTGGTGCCCACCAGGCCAAAATAAAGGCTGTCACCGGCGCTGCCGACCGGCACAGCCTGCAGCCCGTATTGCGCCGCCTGGTCCTCCTGCGGTGAAAACGGCACCGGGTCGACTTTCTGCAGGGTCAGTTTGCCACCGCTTTGCTGGGCAAATTCTTCCAGCAATTCGCTGGCCCAGCGCGCGTAATTGCGAAGCTGCGGTAATTCCCGGCTGCTGCTCTCGGAAAAATAGAGATACAGTTTGACCGGTTCGTCCATGCCCTTGAGGATATTGCGGGTGCCCTCGTTGAGGGTGTACAGACCGTGTTCGGTCAGGTCAAAACGCATACCCTTGAGAAACGTCGAGGACAGGATGGTCAGGGTTACAAACAGGATGGCCAGCAGTAACAGGTTGCCGACCGAATAAGCTGCACGAATCTTCTGTTTCATCAGTCGGCCTTTTTCACTTCGAGTATCAAAATATTGGCGAGCAGCCAGAAACCGATGACCAGGGCAAAATAGACCAGGTCACGTATATCGATCACGCCCTTGGTGATATCGGCGAAATGCTGCAAAAAACTGAGGCTGGCGATGCCGTCCAGCACGATTTGCGGCGCCCAGCTATTGAACAGGTTCATCACCATGGGCAAGCCGCTCAACAGGAACATGAAACATACGACGATGCTTAAGATGAACGCCACGACCTGGTTGCGGGTCAGCGCCGACATGCATGCACCGATCGCCAGGAAACCACCGGCCATCAGCCAGCTGCCGAGGTACGCCGCGAATATGACACCATTGTCGGCGTCGCCGAGGTAATTCACGGTCAACCACATCGGCAGGGTCAAAACCAGCGCCAGGCCGATGAACAGCCACGCCGCCAGGAACTTGCCCAACACCGCCTGCCAGGTGGTCAGCGGCAGGGTCAGCAACAGTTCGATGGTGCCCGAGCGTCTTTCCTCTGCCCACAGGCGCATCGAGATGGCCGGCACCAGGAACAGGTAAAGCCACGGGTGGAAGCGGAAAAACGGGTCGAGATCGGCAAAGCCGCGCTCGTAGAAATTACCGAGGTAAAAGGCAAAAATCCCGGTCATGACGAGGAAAATGATCAGGAAGACATAGGCCACCGGGGTCGCGAAATAACCGTTCAGTTCACGCTGCATCACGTTGATGGTGCCGTTCATGCTGCTGCCTCCGCGCTGGTTATGCTGTGGAAGACTTCATCCAGCCGGCCTGCTTCCAGCCGTAATGATGAAACCTGCCACTGGTTCTCCCTGACGGCGGCGGTCACCGCCTCGAGCAGGCCCTTTTCACCGCTCGGGAACAGGGTCAATTCACCTTCCCTGATCTCCACCTTGCGGACCTGGGCCAGTTCACCCAGCGAGCTTGCGACTTTTTCCGGCGCCT
>JBFZEL010000035.1:0-3573 GCA_041306925.1 Lysobacterales bacterium | reverse complement strand
TTCGGCACTGGTCTACCGGGGCATGGATATCGGCACGGCCAAGCCGGATGCGCAGACCCTGAAGCTGGCGCCGCACCGCCTGATTGATATCCGCGACCCTGCTGAGCCTTACTCGGCGGCGGAATTCTGCGCAGACGCATGCAGGGAGATGCAGGCGATCACGGCCGCCGGCAAGGTACCCCTGCTGGTCGGCGGGACAATGCTCTATTTCCGCGCGCTCGAGCACGGTCTGTCAGCGTTACCGGCCGCCGATCCGCGCGTACGTGAACAACTGGAACTGGAAGCCGCCAGGATAGGCTGGACCGGCATGCACGCACTACTGCGGCAAAAAGACCCGCAGGCCGCCAATCGTATTCATCCGAATGATCCGCAACGAATCCAGCGTGCCCTGGAGGTTATTTCGGTCAGCGGAGCAAGTCTCAGTGAGCTGCAGGAGAAGACCTTCGGATACACGCTCGGCTACCGGCTGCACAAGATCATCATTGCACCCGAACCCCGCAGCGTTTTGCACCAACGTATCGAGCAGCGCTTTGACAAGATGATGGCAGACGGTTTCATGGACGAAATGCAACGACTCTTTGCACGTTCCGATCTCAACGCGGACCTGCCTGCCATGCGTGCCGTGGGTTATCGCCAGGCATGGGCATGGTTACAGGGTCGATGCACGCTGGAGCAGATGCGCGACAGGGCCATCGCGGCGACCCGGCAGCTGGCAAAAAGACAATTAACCTGGTTGAGGCGGGAAGGTGTATCTGTATGGTATGATTTGCAGGCAGATGAGGCGAAGCGGGAAATCATAGACGAGCTAAGGGGGTTCCTTGAAGCTTAGAACTTCCGTACCCATGTAGTCTGTTCCGAAAGCAGCCGGAAATTAATAAAAATCTAGGAGAAACAGCTATGCCAAAGGGTCAATCACTACAAGAACCTTTCTTGAACGCGTTGCGGCGTGAACGTGTACCCGTCGCGATCTACTTGGTCAATGGTATCAAGTTGCAGGGCCAGGTCGAGTCTTTTGACCAGTTCGTGGTTTTGCTCAAGAACTCGGTCAGCCAGATGATCTACAAGCACGCCATTTCCACCGTCGTCCCGGCCAGAAACGTCAGCGTTTTTGACGAGGAAGACGAGGGATAACAAAGGCCCTCTGATTTTGTTCGAACGGGCAGAGCGGGGCAACCGCGCAGTTTTATTACATCCGCAGTTTGCGGAAACGGGGCCGGAACAGCTCGATGAGTTTCAGGAATTGTGCCGTTCTGCAGGCGTCGAGATTACCGCAGTATTAAAAGCACCGCGCGACCGTCCGGACGCGCGATTTTTTGTCGGTAGCGGAAAGATTGAAGAGCTGGCCGGCCTGGTCACGGCAAACGCCGCTGATCTGATCGTGGTCAGCCGCCCTCTGTCCGCAATCCAGGAACGCAATATTGAGAAGCAATGCAAGTGCCGTGTGCTTGACCGCACGACGCTGATCCTGGATATATTTGCCCAACGCGCCCGCTCCCACGAGGGCAAATTGCAGGTGGAACTGGCGCAACTGCGCCACCTCTCGACCCGGCTGGTCAGGGGCTGGACCCACCTCGAACGCCAAAAGGGCGGTATCGGTTTGCGGGGGCCGGGTGAAACGCAGCTCGAGACCGACCGCCGGCTCATTGCACAGCGCATCAAGTATCTCAAGGCACGGCTCGACAGGGTGCGTCAACAGCGCGCCCAAAGCCGCCGCAAGCGCGAACGCGCGCACGTATTCACGGTTGCCCTGGTCGGTTACACCAACGCCGGTAAGTCGACGCTTTTCAATGCCTTGACGAACTCGCACGTGGGCACGGAGGATATGCAGTTTGCGACGCTCGATCCAACGGTCAGCCAGATGCCAAATATACCGACGGGCAACGTCTTGCTGGTCGACACCGTCGGTTTTGTCAGTAACCTGCCGCACGAACTGATCGCCGCCTTTCATGCGACCCTGCAGGAAACACGGGAAGCAGACCTGTTATTGCATGTCATCGACGCATCCGACCCGTTTCACCAGCAACGTGAACACGATGTCGAGGAGGTACTCAAAAGCGTGGATGCCGGCCAGATCCCCAGCGTGCGCCTGTTCAACAAGGTCGATCTGGTTGATCGTCAGGCCTCGGTCCTGCGGAATGCCGACGGCGAGGTGGAACGCATTGACGTCTCTGCGGTCGATGGTACGGGACTCGATGAACTGAAGGAGACCATTGCCCTGCGGCTCAAGGGCAAGAGGATCCAGGCATGGATAAACCTCGCAGGCCGGCACGCGAAATTACGCTCGCAATTATTTGACCTGGGCGCCGTCCTGGAGGAGAAAATTGCCGATGACGGACATTGGCTGCTGCGGGTCAACCTGTCGCAGCAGGATGCGGAACGGCTGGGTCGTATGCCGGGTGAAGAAGGTCTGCTGGTGCGCAATAGCATATTGTCACCGGCAACCCTTGTGGTGCAGCAGGGCGGGCCCTAAAATACATTGGTTGGAAACTTGTCCGTGGATTTAAAACCCGCCTGCAGTTACCTGTTTTTAGTTGATGTGAGACGCCATGCAGCGTCTTGTGCTGGAGAAATTGATGCCTTGGAAAGAGCCTGGAAAGGGAGATAAAGATCCCTGGAAATCAGGTGGTCAGCAACCGCCCGACCTCGAAGAAATATTTGGTAATGTGAGCAAACGTCTGCGGTCTGTTTTCGGAGGGGGCAAGGGTTCCGGTTCCGAAAGCCGTGAAGGCAATTTCAACAATGGTATCGGTGGCGCATTTTCGCTGGTGCTGTTGCTGATACTCTTCTGGGTCGGTTTCGACTCGGTGCACGTCATTGACGAGGCCGAGAACGGCGTGGTCCTGCGTTTTGGAAAATATTCGCGTACCCTGCTGCCCGGTTTCAACCTGACGCTGCCGCGGCCGTTCGAAACACTGACCAAGGTCAATATCAACAATGTCAGGGTGGTCGAAGACCAGGGTCACATGTTGACCGAAGACGAGAACCTGGTGGAGTTTGCCTACAAGGTTCAGTACCGCATCAACAACGCGCAGTTTTTCATGTTCAAGGTCCGTGACCCCGAGCTGACCCTGCGCCAGGCGGCGGAAAGCGCGCTCAGGGAGTCCGTCGGCACCAATACGCTCGACGGAATTCTCGAAGGTAACGCCAGGACCCAGGTGCGGATCGAGACCCAGCGCGTATTGCAGGAAACGCTGGATTCCTACCAGGCAGGTCTGCAGGTGACCGAGTTCAACCTGGTCGATGTGAATGTGCCCACACAGGTCAGGGAAGCCTACTCCGATGTCGTCCGGGCGCGCGAGGACCGCGAGCGGTTCACCGAGGAAGCCCTCGTGCACGCCAACAGCGTTATCCCAGAAGCCCGTGGTACCGCCGCGCGTATCGAGCAGGAAGCAGCAGGCTACAAGGCGTCCACCATCGCGCTTGCAGAAGGCGAGGCGAGCCGTTTTACGCAGGTGCTGGCCCAGTACCGCCTGGCGCCGGAGATTACCCGCAAACGGCTTTACCTGGAGACCATGGAACAGGTTCTGACCAAGAACAGGAAGGTATTTCTCGATGTGGACTCAAGCGGCAACA
>JBFZEL010000034.1:0-2713 GCA_041306925.1 Lysobacterales bacterium | reverse complement strand
GCTTGTCGGCAACAAACCTTGTACCAAGAGCGGGGATGCTCCTCAAGCAGCTACGCGATCGTTACACCGCCATTTCCACTGTAATTCCAGAAGAACCACAATTACTGGGTCCCGGTACCATATGATTACCCGGGGCTGATCTTTTCCCTGTCGTATATTCCTGCCAATTGCAGAGTGGTCTGGGAAAGCAAACTTGTGTATTTCGTGTGCGTGGCGTTTGGTTTGTGGGTGCTTGAGCGCGTCCTGATGCGCTACAGAAATGGCGCGCGGCAGAGTTTGCAGGCTGTCAGTTGGCTGGCGGAATTCGCCCTGGCGGGACTGGGTTTCGGGCTGCTCTTTCACCTGGTCTATTTTGCTAAAGAGTATCGTTTTTTCCTGCCGATGGGGATGCTGGTGGTTGTGATGAGCGGCGGCATGGTAGGTGGCTGGCTGCGGCGCTTGCCGCGGATGGTGCTGGCGGGTGTGCTGGTGCTGGTATTTCTCGGGGCGGTATATATGCGGGTTGACAAAAATTATCCGCCGCCGTATCGCTGGCTGGCCGCCGAAGGCATCCTACGTGATACCCCGGAAAATGCCTGGATTATTTCGGGTATTGAACCGGCTTACCTGGAGTACCTGGTGGCAAAAGATTCACTGCGTCACATAGTCCCGATTTCCCGCAATGTTGAATACGCCGGTAAACTCATTGCCCCGGAACGGATTCCGCAACCGCAACCGCCACCCGAAAGCTGGCAGGATCACCGTTGCCCCGGCTTACTGCACGGTGGCGCACACGAAGCTGTGCGCTTTGTGGCTGCGGAGCAATTCGCTGCGCTCGCAGGGCAACTCGAGCGTGGCACCCGCATCTATGTCGATATGGCCTACCTGGCGCCGGAAGATTTGCCGATCCTGCAGGAATTGATGCGACGGTTTGTTTTCGTGCCCCGTTCTGAAATTTTATACGAATTGCGCCAGCGCCGCTGAAAGCGACAAAAATACGAAGGGCGGGACCGACTTGGCCAGGCGCCAGCTCCGGGGCATAGTTCACTGCTCGTTGACGGGGGAGCGGGGGAGTGATAGGACACGAATTCAGGCGAAGTGAGCCGGGGGCTGAATGTAACTGCTGCTGGGGTGCGGGTCGAAAAAAAACAAGCGGGTCGTGGTGCCGGGCAGGCCCAAGGAATGGACCGGTCTCAAGACCGTGGACATGGTGGCCGGCCACAACCCCGATGTGCTCCACGACCTGAACCTGGTGCCATGGCCCTTCGCTGACAACCAGTTCTCCGAGGTCCATGGTTACGAGATTTTGGAGCATTTGGGCCGGCAGGGTGAAAATATTGAATACACGGGTGGAATTTTTCTTTTTCTCACGGTCCTGCTGGGCGTGATGGCTATCATTCCCAGCATGCTGCTGCCGTCCGGATTCATGTTCAGCGGCGATATCGCCTACTATGCTTCCTTGGCGCGGGCGGTAGCCGAGGGGTGCGGCCTGACCGAGGATTTCGTCTGGATTTTCGGGGCGGTCCGTTCTTCACAGATCCCGCACCCGATGATCCCTTTCCGCAATCCGCTCATGGCCATGTTTTGCGGCACCGCTGTTCATGCCGCCGATGGTTGAGCGCTGGCCTATGTCTTCCCTGCTGCCTTGTTCGCTGGCGGCAGCCTGCTGCTCACCTTCCGCATTGCGCGCGACCTTGCCGGCAGCCGGCTCGTTGCCCTGGCGTCGGTGTAACGCAGCCGGGGTTGGTTTATAGCAAGGTTCTGGCCGATGGCATCACGGCCAACGCCCTGTACAGTTCCTGGCCGCTGTTTTTTCTCGCTCTGGCTGGTTTATGGTCGCGCTCGCGGAACCGTGAATTGTGGCTTCCGCTTATCTATTGGGCGACGGAGTTCATCGTCGTCTGGCTGCTATTAGCCACCACGGCGGGAGGCTGTATCGGCGCCCCGATGTATCTCCTGCCGTTTTGTTCGGCGTGGGCGGCGTTGGCTCTTCGCGATGGCTGCCGGCATATTATCCGGCAGGGGCGCATCCGCGCGGTATGCGGCATAATCGCGACGCTGCTGTTGCTGCTCAACCAAGGTGTAATTACCGCGCGCCTGTTCAAACATAACCTCGCGGTGATTGCAGATGAACGCGGACTTTACCGTATCGCGGCGGACTGGCTTGACAGTCAGGGTGATCCGACGGCGGTGGTCATGATCGATCAGGCCGCGTACTTCAACTGGGCGACCGGCAAGCGTGCTGTCATCATTCCGACCGAACCCGATATTGCAGTGCTCTTGGCTTGTGCCAGGGAGCGCGACGCCAGGTATCTGGTTACGCATAACGGTTACGCGCTGTTGCATGAACTCGCGCGCGACCGGGTGGCGCATCCCGCTTGCCGCGCCAGGTTTTCTTTTGCGCATGGCCGGGGGATTGACGGGGTGGTTACGATTTATGAATTGGGCGGCAGGTAGGCAGGCACAATCCCCCGTCCTGACAGGAAGGTGACGGCTGCGGGTGGAGCGGCTATCTCGACAAGGCCAGACCCCGGGCGAGGTCTGCGGCGATAACCTCCGCCAGTTTCTGATTCCCGAACTCGCTCAGGTGGGCGGAGTCAAGGTAGCGCGGGCCCACCTCTTCGTCGAAAAGCGCTGCGACATCATGGAACCCTGTGTGCCCCTGCAACCCGTTGTCGCTGGCGACGGCGGCGTAGACCTGGCGATAGAAGTCAGGCGCGATAATGTCCTGCTT
>JBFZEL010000033.1:0-6201 GCA_041306925.1 Lysobacterales bacterium | reverse complement strand
GTGACGTCCAGCAACAATACGTCCTTGACTTCACCGGACAGAACACCACCCTGTACGGCGGCGCCCAGTGCGACGGCTTCATCCGGGTTGACGTCCCTGCGCGGCTCTCTGCCAAACAGTTCACTGACCGCCTTTTGCACCATCGGCATGCGGGTCTGGCCACCGACCAGGATCACGTCCGCGATTTCGCTGACTTTCAGACCGGCGTCGTCCAGAGCGGTGCGGCAGGGACCGATGGTCTTCTTGACCAGGTCTTCAACCAGCGATTCCAGCTTGGCGCGGGTCAGCTTGATGTTAAGGTGTTTCGGACCGCTCGCATCGGCCGTGATGTACGGCAGGTTGATTTCGGTCTGCTCGGTCGTCGACAGCTCGATCTTGGCGCGCTCTGCGCCCTCTTTCAGACGCTGCAGCGCCAGCGGGTCATTGCGCAGGTTGACACCCTGGTCCTTCTTGAATTCGGAAACCAGGTAGTCGATGACACGCTTGTCGAAGTCCTCACCACCGAGGAAGGTGTCGCCGGAGGTGGACAACACTTCGATCTGGTGTTCGCCATCGACATCCGCTATTTCGATGATCGATATATCGAAAGTGCCGCCGCCGAGATCATAGACCGCAACCTTGCGTTCGCCGCCTTTCTTGTCGACACCAAAGGCCAGCGCTGCCGCGGTCGGCTCTGAAATCACGCGGCGCACCTTCAGACCGGCGATCTTGCCTGCGTCTTCAGTCGCCTGGCGCTGGTGGTTATTGAAATACGCGGGTACCGTGATGACGGCCTCGGTCACCGGTTCGCCAAGGTAATCTTCCGCGGTTTTCTTCATCTTCATCAATACGCGTGCCGATATTTCCGGCGCGGCCATTTTTTTGCCGCCGGCTTCCACCCACGCGTCACCGTTGTCGGCTTTTACGATCTTGTAAGGCACGAGGTCGATGTCTTTCTGCACCACGTCCTCGTCGAACTTGCGACCGATGAGACGCTTGATGGCGAACAACGTGTTGGTCGGGTTGGTGACCGCCTGGCGCTTGGCCGACTGGCCTACCAGCACTTCGCCGTCCTTCGTGAATGCAACAATGGAAGGTGTTGTGCGGTCACCCTCGGCGTTTTCGATGACCCGTGGTTCACCACCTTCCATAATTGCAACGCAACTATTGGTCGTGCCCAGGTCGATACCTATGATTCTACCCATTTAAATTCTCCAAAAAGTCTGGCAATAATTTGATGATTCAAAGATGGGGCCTGCCCCATGCATTTCAATACGTGGCTGGCGGTCAAACCGCGCAGTGGCCAATCAGGGTTTCCTGGAAACCACGACCTTGGCCGGCCTGATCAGGCGGTCGTGCAACTGGTAGCCCTTTTCAATCACGTCAATCACGGTGTTGTCTGCGTGCTGATCCGAAGTCAGCATGGTCATGGCCTCGTGTTTTTCCGGGTCAAATGCCTCGCCGACCGGGTCGATCGTCTGCAGACCGTGATCACCCATTGCCTTGGTCAGCATCTTCATGATCAGCTGCTTGCCCTGCGTCAGCGCCTCAACCGTGGCCGCCGGATCGCTGGCGGCGTCCAGCCCGCGTTCGAGACTGTCGCGCACCGGCAGCAGGTCGATCATGAAACGCTCGAGCGTGCGCAAGCGGCCTTTTTCGTGTTCGCGCAGCAAACGTTTACGCAAATTCTCCATGTCCGCCTGCATGCGCAGCATATCCTGCCTGGCCGCAACGGCCTCGAGGCGGGCGGCCTGCAATTCCGTTTCGAGCTTTTCCACCGGGTCAACCGGCTCCGTAGCAGATTCCGCTTCAGCAGCGGTCGTTCCAGCCAGCTCTTCCAGGCCCTCAGCGGGGCCATCGGCCATGTTCTCATCGTCTTTATGTCGCGCCGTCATATTCCTTACTCCTGGATTTCAGGAAGTTGCTCTTCCCGTACCTGCTGTCACGCCCTGATATGGGGGATTGGCAATGGCGATTCAAGCGGCGATACTAGCGGGTCTGAATCAATCGCGTGCGAAAATGCTTAACCACCTCCACATCAGCAACTTTGCCATCGTGCCGACACTCGATCTGGACGTGCAGCCCGGATTCACCGCGATCACGGGCGAAACCGGCGCCGGTAAATCCATACTGGTTGATGCATTGGGCCTGTTGCTGGGAGAGCGCTCGGATGCCGCGTGGGTGCGCCCCGGCGCGGACCGCGCCGAGCTCTCCGCAGAGTTTTCGCTGGAAAACAACCTGGAGGCGCGCCAGTGGCTCGAGGATCTGGAATTGTCCGCAGGTGACAGCTGCCTGTTGCGCAGGACGATCAACAGCGGGGGCCGCTCACGGGCATTTATCAACGGCATACCGGTGACGGTTGCGCAGATGCAAGCGCTCGGTCAGCTACTGGTTGAGATCCATGGCCAGAACGAACATTGGCGACTGACCAGGACGGCAGAGCAGTTCCGCCTGCTGGATGGCAGCGGCGACTATGCAGCGGCGCTCGATGCGGTGGCAAGCGCGTGTATGGACTGGCAACGCACCAGGCGCGAACTGGAAGCCCTCGAACAGGACGTTTCCCTGGCCCCCGGCGAGCTTGAATTTCTCAATTTCCAACTGGCCGAATTACAGCAATATAGCCTGTCGGCCGATGCGTTGGACGCACTGCAAACCGAACACGACCGCCTGGCTGCGGGCGGCGCCCTGCTCGATGCGCTGAACCAGGGCCTGGAACTGCTTGACCCGGAGTCTGCAGAGGGCCAGGCAGGCATCAATTCCAGCCTCAATACCGCGCTCGGCGCCCTGCAAAGGTTCACTGCATTGGACAGCCATATCCGGGAGGCTTGCGGCATGCTGCAGGAAGCGGCGGTTAACTGCGCGGAGGCGCTCAACTCACTACGCGCGGCACGCGACCGGGTCGACCTGAATCCGGCCCGTCTTGAAGCGCTCAGCAAGACCCTTGGCGACTTGCACGACCTGGCGCGCAAACACCATGTCCGCATGCAAGGTCTCGAGGAGGTCATGCGCGCGCTGGCGGCACGCAGTGAACGGGCAGGCAGTTCCGAACAACGCCGCGGCCAGTTGCAGGCCGCTCTGCGGGAGCGTCTCGACAGCTACCGGTCCGCTGCCGCAAACTTGCATCAGCAGCGCAAACAGCAAGCCGCCGAGTTGTCCAGGCGGGTGACCGACCTGATGGCGGAATTGGGCATGGCAGGCGGCATATTCGAACTGATGGTAAGCCTGGATCCGCAGGCCAGGCCCAGTCTGCGCGGTGATGACCAACTACTGATCAGGATCAGCGCCAACCCCGGTCTGCCACCCGGACCACTGCATAAAATTGCATCGGGCGGTGAGTTGTCACGCATCAGCCTGGCCATCAAGGTTGCCGCGAGCGCCGGCAGCGAAGCCGTGACACAGATATTTGACGAGGTCGATGCCGGTATCGGTGGCGCCACCGCCAATGCCGTTGGCAAGTTGATGAAACGCCTGTCAGGCGCCGGCCAGGCCCTGTGCGTCACGCACCTGGCGCAGGTCGCGGTTTGCGCGCGCCACCAGTTGCTGGTGCGCAAGGCAACTGGAAACGAAACCACGGAGATCGCTACAAACCTGCTTGACGAGGCTGGCAGGATCGATGAGATCGCCAGGATGCTCAGTGGAAAAATCTCGGCACAGAGCCGTGCCCACGCGCTTGAACTGCTCAAAAGCGGCGCCGCAGCGGGCTAGCCCGCTACGGTCAGCCGTGTCACTTTTTCTTCGTGGGGCGTACGTAAATGACCAGGCTGTGGTCGACGATGTCATAACCGTGTTGAGACGCGATTTCGGCCTGTAGCCGTTCAATTTCGGTATCCGAAAATTCGATGACCCTGCCGGTTTCGACGCACACCATGTGGTCGTGGTGATTACCCGAATCCAGTTCGTAATAAGCCTGGCCGCCCTCGAAGTTGTGCTTGACCACCAACCCGGCCGCCTCGAACTGGTTCAACACGCGGTAAACCGTCGCCAGGCCAATGTCTTCGCCCGCCTGGATCAAGACCCGGTAGATATCGTCCGCTGTTACGTGCTTGTTGCCCGACTCATCCAGCAACTCGAGTATCCGTTTTCTCGGCTGGGTGACCTTCAGACCTGCTTTTCGAATATTTCCATCATCCACTGTCTTGTCCTGTCGTCATTAAATTGAAATCGCCTGTTCTGCAGGGCATCTTACTATTGTATCATTCACGGCCTCAATCTTTAGAAGCCGTCATGTCGAAAGGAACCAGATGACCAGGTATTTGTTTTTAGCACTGTTGGCCGTGCTTACATTAAACACGGGCTGCAAGCTTATCTACAGACAAAATGTTCAGCAGGGCAATGCCCATGAACAGGCGGACCTGGACCAGGTGACACTCGGGATGAGCAAGAAGCAGGTGGCCTATCTGCTGGGTACGCCCGCTGTTCAGGACCCTTTCAACAGGGATCGTTGGGATTATATTTCGACGTTCAGCCGCCGTGGCGGAGAACCGGTAAGACGCCTGGTGACCCTGACCTTTGAAAATGACCTGCTGGTGGCAACCGATGGTATCGGCAGTTCGACGGGCGGCGATATCAAGGCACTGGCGGAAACCAAGTCCGCAGTTGCAGCGATCCAGGACCTCGAAACCGCCAAACAGACCCAGCTTGTCACCGATGATGCTGTCATTAACTGGACCCTGCAGTTAGGTGCGTTCAGCACCCGCGAGGAAGCGGAGGCGTTCGCTGAGCAAGTCAGGTCAAAAGGATTTCAGGCAAACATCGAGCAACAGATCGTGCCCGGACTGGGCACGCGCCACCAGGTCCGCTCCGGTCGATTTGACACCTTTAACGAAGCCCAGGCACAGCTGAGGATCATGGAAAAAGCGCTGAAGGTGGCTGGTATCACCGTGCCGGTCGCTGCTCCGCTCGAACCCTGACCACAGCCGTCACCGTCGCCTGCGGGTAGCGCTGCGGGATCGCTCAGGAGTTGGCCTGTTCAAGCGCCCGTTTGCGGCGCACTTCCTTCGGGTCGGCCAGCAGAGGCCGGTAAATCTCCACCCGGTCGCCCGTCCGCAGGACCTGGTCAGGACTGGCTTTCTGGCCAAAAATACCGACCCTGTCGAGATCCAGTTCAAAACTTTTGAACATTTCCGGCACAGCCGATAAAGCTATCGCTTCAGCCAGTGTCGTACCGGCCGCAACTTCCAGGGCGACGAGTTCCTGCCGCCCGGGCATGGCCAGCACGACTTCCACCCGGATTGTTGTTGCTTCCTGTTCCGTCACGCGGGAAAGACCTGTTCGGCACGTCTGCAGAAATCATCGACCAGGCGGTCCGCAATCTTGCCAAAACCCTTGCCAAACAGGCTGGCCATCGGACCGGCATTCACCTCGAAATCCAGTTCCAGGCTGATTTTACAACCAGCCTCACCCAGTGGCATGAAACGCCACTCCCCCTGCAGGTTCCTGAACGGGCCTTCAAACAATCGCATTTCAACCCTTGCTCCACTGTGCAGTGTGTTCAGCGTGGTGAAACTCTGCCTGATGCCGGCGACCACGACGGTCAATGTCGCCTTTTGAAACCCCTCGCTGCGCTCGTGGAGTTGCGCGGCCGTGCACCAACTCAGAAACTGCGGATAATGCGGAACATCCTCCACCAGCTTGTACATGTCCAGTGCGCTGTAGGTGACCAGTGCTGAGCGTAATATTTTCATGAGACTCGGGTTCCGGCGAAGGCAAAATTCTACACGATTAGCCCGCTTGCGTGGTCACGGCATGGAGCTTGAACACCACACGCAGTAATATAGCCGATTCGCAGGAAAACCCGGATGAACAAAAAGACCACGAAAGACACCCATGGCGAAGGCACCAAAACGATTGCGCGTAACAAGCGCGCCCGTTTTGAATATCACATCGAGGAACGCATCGAGGCCGGTGTGAGCCTGGAAGGATGGGAGATCAAGTCGCTGCGCGAATCGCGCGTGCAGTTTGCCGATTGCTACGTGTTGCTGAAAGACCACGAGGCCTTCCTGTTTGGCTGCCGGATCGATCCGCTGCCCACCGCATCCAAACACATCAGCCCCGACCCCGTCCGGACACGGAAACTGCTGTTGCACCGCCGCGAAATCGACCGGCTGACCGGGCAGGTGGAACGCAAGGGTTTTACCGTCGTCCCGACCGCGATGTACTGGTCGCATGGCAAGGTCAAGGTCGAAATTGGCACCGCCAGGGGCAAGAAAGCCCACGACAAGC
>JBFZEL010000032.1:0-6070 GCA_041306925.1 Lysobacterales bacterium | reverse complement strand
GGCCTTCGGCCGCAACGATCCAGTCCACGCTTTTGGTGTAATCGACGAAACCCAGCACTTCGATGCGCTCCGCCATAGCGTTCTGCCGCGCCCACTGGTTGATGCTGGCCACCGCCTTCATCTCGCCTTCCGAGACCCGCGCAGAGGCCACTTCAACCCGGTCGACCTTGAGCAATTGCAGCAGCGCCCTGGCGATACTGACCTTCTCGGCAGGTGAAAATGAGACACCGTGGGTCTGTTCACCATCACGCAGGGTGGTGTCCATCAGCTCGATATGCCGGGTGCCTGTCCTCATGCGGGGCTCACGCGTTGGCCATCAGGACTGCTGCCACAACCAGGGCATTGTCCGTTTCTGTCTTGCTTCAAACGCCGCGATCTTGTCCTCGTGTTTGAGCGTCAGGCCAATATCATCCAGGCCATTTAGCATGTTGTACTTGCGGAATGCCTCGATGGCAAAATCGAAGTCGTTGCCGGCAGGTGTCGTGACCCGTTGATTCTCCAGGTCAACGAAGAACTTGACGCCTTCGTTGGCTTCGATTTCTCGCTTCAGGGCAGCGAGTGTGGCGCTGTTGACCGTAACAGGCAGGATACTGTTCTTGAAGCAGTTGTTATAGAAAATATCGGCGAAGCTGGTGGATATGATGGTGTTGAATCCATAGTCGGCTATCGCCCAGGGCGCGTGCTCGCGGGAGGACCCACAGCCGAAATTGTCACCGGTCACCAGTATCCTGGCGCCTTTGAAGGCCGGTTTGTTCAATTCAAATGCCGGATTCTCACTACCGTCCGGGTTAAAACGCCAGTCGTGGAACAGGTGGGCGCCAAAACCGGTGCGTTCAACTTTTTTCAGGAATTGCTTGGGTACTATCTGATCCGTATCAACGTTGTTGCGGTTCATCAATGCCGCGATACTTTGATGATTCTTGTAGGGTTCCATGGTTTTGACCTGATCCGTAATGCCTGTTTGGGCGCCTGGCTTATGCGCGAATATCTACAAATCTGCCCGCGGCGGCAGCGGCGGCAGCCATGGCGGGCGAGACCAGGTGGGTTCTTCCGCCCTTGCCCTGACGCCCTTCAAAGTTGCGATTGGAAGTGGATGCACAGCGTTGACCCGCTTTTAGCTGGTCATCGTTCATGGCCAGGCACATGGAGCAACCGGGATCACGCCATTCCCAACCGGCATCCAGGAATATTTTATCCAGACCTTCCTTCTCAGCCTGCGCCTTCACATGGTAGGAGCCCGGTACGGCGATCGCGGTCACGCCTTGCGCCACCTTTTTGCCCTTGGTGATTTTTGCCGCTGCGCGGAAATCTTCAATCCGGCCGTTGGTGCAAGAACCGATAAAGACGTAATCAATCCTGATATCGGTAATTTTTGTGCCGGCAGCAAGACCCATATAAGCGAGGGCGCTTTTGCAGGCCAGCGCCTTGTTGACATCAGTAAAGCTGTCAGGGCCGGGAACGGTGCCATTGACCGCCGCAACCTGCTCCGGTGAGGTTCCCCAGGAAACCTGCGGCGCTATGTCGGCAGCCTGTAATTCGACGCTTGCGTCAAAGCGTGCAGCGGCGTCGCTGGGCAGACTCTGCCAGTAATTCAGCGCCAGCTCCCACGACTCACCCTGCGGTGCAAACTCCCTGCCGCAGAGGTAGTCGTAGGTTTTCTGGTCCGGCGCCACCAGGCCTGCCCTGGCCCCGGCCTCAATTGCCATGTTGCACAGGGTCATGCGTCCTTCCATGGAGAGTCCGCGCACCGCCTCGCCGGCAAACTCGATGACATGGCCGTTGCCGCCCGCAGTGCCAATCTTGCCGATGACGGCGAGGGCGATGTCTTTCGCCGTGCAAAATTCGGACAGAGTGCCGGTCACATTGACCAGCATGGACCTGGATTTTTCCTGCGGCAGCGTCTGGGTCGCCATGACGTGCTCGACTTCCGAAGTACCAATACCAAACGCCAGTGCGCCAAAAGCACCGTGCGTGGCGGTGTGACTGTCGCCGCAGACCGTTACCATGCCGGGGTGTACAAAACCATGTTCAGGTACCACCACGTGAATAACGCCATTATTGGGGTTTTCCATGTCGTACAGGTTCAGGCCATGCAACTCGCAATTGGTTATCATGGTTTCAACCTGCTTCCTGGCGATGGGGTCTGCAATCGGCCGGTTGCGATTCCTGGTCGGAACGCAATGATCCAGTGTCGCCAGGATACTGCGCGGATTACGCACCCTGCGGTTGGCGAGCTTCAGACCTTCAAAAGCCTGGGGACTGGTCACTTCGTGCATCAGGTGCCTATCCACGTAAAGCAGCGGGGCCTGCCCAGGTTCGTGGTGGACCAGGTGTGACTCCCAGATTTTTTCATACATCGTCTTGCTCATAAAAGCATTTCCACCGAAATTTCATGTTGATCAGGAAAGACTTAAGCCGATCAAGCGGGTGATTATTACTTAATTGGCGCTGCCGATACAAACGCTTCTGTACCCGGCCGGATTTATTCGGCAGCGCGGGCTGACCCGGCCCTGCCCGGCCCGCTGCCTGCGGGCATCTCGCCGGTTTCATAAGAGCCAACCTGAAAGTATACTCTTGGGCCGAGTCATCATTCAGATCGTACCCCCGGGTAAAACAACAAGGAATAAGAATGCGTGAAGCCATTAAATTCAGCTCTGTCGCTTTTGCCATTTGCCTGCTGACCGTGGCCTGTAATCCCGAAACGCCGGATCAGTCAACCGGGACAACCGTGGATACGCAATCCGCTCGCCCCGAACAGACCGGATCTGCAACAAAACTCATCCATCCTGAAGACTGGCCCCTGCAGCAAACGGTGACCAGGCGCGATGCCGGCATGGAACAACGCATCGCTGACCTGCTGGCGAGGATGACGCTGGAGGAAAAGGTCGGGCAACTGATGCAGGCGGATATCGGTTCGGTTACACCCGCGCAGGTCCGGGAATTCAACCTGGGTTCGGTGCTCAACGGCGGCAACTCCGCGCCCGGTAATGACCTGCGCAATACACCCGACTCCTGGCTGGCCCTGGCGGACGAGTTCTGGCAGGCCTCGACGGATACCTCCGATGGCGGTGTCGGCATACCGGTGATCTGGGGGACCGATGCGGTCCACGGGCACAGCAATGTTGTCGGCGCTACGCTGTTCCCGCACAACATCGGCCTGGGCGCAGCCAATGACCCTGACCTGATGGCTGAAATCGGCCGGGTTACCGCGCTGGAAATACAGGCGACCGGTCTGGACTGGACCTTCGCACCGACGCTCGCAGTGGTGCGGAACGATCGCTGGGGTCGCACCTACGAGGCTTTCTCAGAAGACCCGCGCATCGTAGCGGCATATGCGCCACGGATCATCGAGGGATTGCAGGGGAAGTACGGCACTGACGGGTTCCTCGATGCAGACCACGTCATTGCGACTGCCAAACACTTTAGCGGCGACGGCGGCACGCAGGATGGCAAGGACCAGGGTGACAACCTGGCCACTGAGGCCGGACTGCGGGATATGCACACGGCAGGCTATCCACCCGCCATCGCGGCAGGTGTGCAGACCGTGATGGCTTCGTTCAACAGCTTTCACGGCGAAAAAATGCATGGCCTGGAAGCCATGCTGACGGATGTGCTGGTCGGGCGTATGGGTTTTGATGGTTTCGTGGTCGGTGACTGGAATGGCCATGGCCAGGTCAAGGGTTGCACTGATGAATCCTGTGCTGCCGCGTTCAACGCCGGGCTGGATATGTTCATGGTGCCGAAAGACTGGCAGGCCCTGTACAAGAACACCATCGAACAGGTGCAGTCCGGTGACATCACGCAAGAGCGTCTGGATCAGGCAGTTGCGCGTATTTTGCGGGTCAAGATGCGCGCAGGCATATTTGCCGCCCCCAAACCCTCTGAACGTAAAAATGCAGGTAACTGGGCCCTGCTGGGGGCGCCGGAACACCGCGCGATAGCACGTGAAGCCGTGCGTAAATCACTGGTGCTGTTGAAAAACGAAAACAACCTGTTGCCGCTGCCCGCCAACGCCAGGGTACTGGTGGCCGGCGATGGCGCCGACGATATCGGCAAGCAAAGCGGTGGCTGGACCCTGTCCTGGCAGGGCACCGGTAACACCAATGAAAATTTCCCCAATGGAACTTCCATATTCGCGGGTATTGCGCAAACGCTCGAAGCCTCCGGCGGCAGTGCCGTACTCAGTAAAAACGGTGACTTTACGGAAAAACCCGATGTCGCCATCGTGGTGTTTGGTGAAAATCCTTACGCGGAAGGCGTGGGTGATCTGCCCAACGTTGACTACGCATCCGACGATGGTCTCCTGCTTCTCAAGAAATTCAGGGAGGCGGGAATTCCAACCGTGAGCGTCTTTATTTCCGGCAGACCCATGTGGGTCAACCCCGAACTGAACCAGTCCGACGCGTTTGTTGCCGCCTGGTTGCCGGGCACGGAAGGCGCCGGCGTGGCCGACGTGTTGATTGCCGACACAGCGGGCAAACCCCGTTTCGACTTCGACGGCAGACTCTCCTACTCCTGGCCGGCCACGGCCAGTCAGGCTGAGGTCAATGTCGGCGATAGCAATTACCAGCCATTGTTCGCCTATGGTTATGGCTTGAGCTATGCCAACAATTTCAACGTAGCGCTTCTTTCAGAAGATCCGGGGCTGACAGAAAATGACCTGCCGAAAAGTCTTGATCTCATTGCACGTGGCAAGGCGACCGGCCCCTGGCGCTTGATTTTACGGGATCCGGCCGGCGAAACCGGGATCGCCGACGTGCGTGGCCTGAGCCCTGCGGGTCAGCTTGAAGTGAAGCCTGCCGATAACCAGATGCAGGAAGATACGTTTATCGCCAGTTGGAACGGCTCGGCCAGGCTGGTGGTTAAAGGTGCGCCTGCCGACTTCCGGCAGCAGGTCGAAGACGGCCGGGTGCTGGAGGTAATCTACAAGGTCATCGAAGCAGACGTTAAACAGGCAAGCCTGGCGATGGGCCAGGGTGCGGTTGATATCACCGCGCAGGTAAATGGCAAAACCGCAGAGGGTTGGCAGACCTCGCGCATCAGGCTTTCGTGCTTTGCCAACCAGGGGGTGCAGATGTCGTCGCTGACGGAGCCGCTGATCATTTTTGCGGAAGGCACGCTCAAATTGCAAATCACCTCCGCACGGCTCATTACATTCGCCGGCGCGGCGGCGTGCGAAGAGTGAGGCAGGCGTGTCGGTGAGTTCGATGATGTGAGAAGATGTCCGGGTAACGATCCGGTTAAGTAATTTGATGGGGATGACGATGGCTAAGAAGAACGCGGAAGCGAAGGGCAAGGGTAAGGATAAGGGCAAGAAGAAGGGGAAGGGCGAGGTCGCCACGACCGTAACGGACAAGCACGGCGCTGCCGCGCCCGACAAGACGCTGTCCAGCAAGGACTACGATCGCGCACTCAAGAAGCTGCACGTCGAGTTGGTTAATTTGCAGCAGTGGGTGGTCGCCAAGGGTCTCAAGGTTTGCATCCTGTTCGAGGGCCGCGACGGTGCCGGCAAGGGCGGCACGATCAAGGCGCTAACTGAACGCGTGAGCCCACGCGTGTTTCGCGTCGTTGCGTTGCCCGCGCCGACTGAGCGCGAGAAAAGCCAGATGTATATGCAGCGCTACATCAACCACTTTCCAGCGGCGGGCGAGATCATGATCTTCGATCGCAGCTGGTATAACCGCGCAGGGGTGGAGCGGGTGATGGGCTTTTGCACTCCCGACGAGACGAAGCAATTCCTCAACGGTGTGCCAATTATGGAGCGCGCGATGGTCCAGTCCGGAATCATCCTGCTGAAATACTGGCTTGAAGTAAGCCCGGAGGTACAGGAGCGCCGCCTGCGCGACCGCATCGACGACGGCCGCAAGACGTGGAAACTGTCAGGGATGGACATCAAATCCTTCAATTGCTGGGATGCCTACACAAAGGCGCGTGACGACATGTTTGCCGCCTCGGATTCATCCTGGGCGCCCTGGTACGTCGCGCTCTCGGAGGACAAGAAGCGCGTGCGCCTGAACGTGATCAGCCACATTCTGGAACAGATTCCCTACAAGGCCGTTGCGGCTAAAAA
>JBFZEL010000031.1:0-2634 GCA_041306925.1 Lysobacterales bacterium | reverse complement strand
CGCCAAAATCGGCCAGACCCCACTCGGGCGGACACGGTGTGTTGAGGATGAACAGCGCGGGCCGTCTTGCCTGCAGACCTTTCAGCACGTTCTGGATCAGGTGCGATGGTGTGGCCTGCGAAGACTGCATCACAAACACACCCCGGTGGGCGATCGCGATCAGCGCAAGCTCTTTGCGGACCTCTTCCTTGCCATGGTGCTCCATGCCGTATTCGGCCATGTCGGAGACCTGGCTGGTGAAGCCGGATGTGCAAGCCTGGCCGCCGGTATTGGAATAGACCTGCGTGTCGACGACCACGACCCGGATCGGCTTGTTGGTTGCCATCACCCGCGACAGGTTCTGGAAGCCGATATCCATCATGGCGCCATCGCCACCTACCGCAAACAGCGGCGGACACAGCGTGAACTCATCCATGCTGAACTGCTGCCACTCGAAGTCTGCGAAAAATTTCTCGTCTTCATCAGCATTGTAGGTATCGTCAAGCAGTTTCCCGGCGCGCCGCACGGCAATGAAGCCATCGGCCATTTTGCGCATATGCCCTTCGAAAATACCGACCGCTACGGACGGGGCGTCCTGGAACAGGTGGTTTACCCATGGGAAAGGGTAGGGGTTGTATGGGTAGGATGAGCCCCACACCGAACTGCAACCGGTGGAGTTGGTGAAGCCGAGGCGGGCGCGGCCGCGGCCACTCGGACCTTCCGTGTAGCGCCACTTCAGGTCTTTCAGTTCCTCGATGCTCTTGCGAATCCGCAGCACGCGTTCTTTCTTTGCCCCGCTCAGTTTGACCGGCAGTTCGTCCGCATCGGCGGATACATCCGCCAGGTCGGTTTCGGAGATCAGCAGGTCGTGGGCTTTTTCATCCAGGCTCTTGATCAGGTGATCCAGTTCCTGCATGTGTGCTTCGACCCGCGGTGACATGAAGGCGTTGACAGTGGACAGCAGCAGGTGAATGGTGGTCTTCTCACCACAACCCATGCAGGCGCCGTCACCACCCTTCATGGACATGTAGTTGCTTTGCTTCAACAGCAGCGAAGACATCACGCCAATGCCTTCGTCGAGGCTCGAAATCTTGATGTAGCTATCGTCTGTTTCGGGCAGGTTGCGCCACAGCTTCCAGTTCGATTCCAGGGTCTCCTGGAAAGCTTCTGTCTGGCGCACGCTCTTCAGCGCGCCGTCTGCGCAAACTGCGACGCAGATGTCACAACCTTTGCAGGTTTCCGGGTTGACCGTGATCGAAAGCAAACCACCCGAACCCTTTTTCTTGTTCTCCGGCAGATCGAAGAAGGGCGCGGTCTTGGCCAGCGGGAAGTCCGCCACTGCGGCGTAGACCATGTTGTACTGGGCATCGACCTCGGCACGCCGTTCGACATCCCAGTTGGACTTGCCGGCGACCGTCGTGTAGGCCTGCGAGAAAACTTTCGCAAAGGTCTTGAAGGTGCCGCTGGACATGATTTTCCTTGATTCGTTGCCAAGGTTCTTGATGAGCTGGGAGAAACGTGACAGGGGGTTGTCCGGTGTTGCGACCGTCCTGACGGCGGCTTCGAGGACCTCTTCAACCGTGCTGACCACGCCCGGGATGGCGGAGTCCGGACACTGGGTCCAGCACTTGGCGCAACCGGTGCATTTTTCCGGTTCGAACTCGGGTACATTGAAACGCACCGCCGACATGTTACGCATGCTGGAGGTCGCCGCGGGTATGGCGGCGATGGCGGTGAACGGGTCGGCGATGATGTCCTTGCCGGTCTTGTACTGTACGCACACCTGGTTCCAGAAATCCGCCTGGTTGCCAAGCCCGGTTGCAGATTCGATACCGGCCATTGCGTGCGGTATCAATGGCAGCAGTTCCTCGTGTCCTGCATCGAGGAATTCTGCCAGCTCGAGTTTCCTGACCTCATCAAAACCACGCGTGATGACGCGTATGTTGTCTTCGACGACACGTTCGCCGAGGTGGCCGAACTTCTTGTTCAGCTGTTTGCGGATACCTTCGAACAGACGTTCGCGCGTCAGTCCGTGGGTTTCCATGAACGGCGCCGCGTGGAAGAACGCGCCCATGAAGGCCACGCCCTGCATACGGAACCGCAGTTCGGCGTTAGAAGCTTCGGAAAGCGCGATATTGAAGCCGTCGACGGCCCAGACCTGGATATTCCTTGCGCGTACCGCCATCTGCGCCGTGCGCGGGAAGCTGTTCCACAATTCCTCACCGGCAAGTTCGCTCTGGATGATGAACACACCGCCCTCGCAGAGACCGGCGAGCGGGTTGGAATGCAGGAAAACGTTCGGGTCGGGCGACAGCACCACGTTGACGTGCTTGAGTTCGCAGTTCAGGCGGATGCGCTCATGCGAGAGCATCGCGTAGAAGGTCGTGGGCTGGCCTTTCTTTTCGGAGCCGTACTTGGGGTTGGCCTTGATGTGCATACCGAGCAACTGGGCGGCGGTCATCGCCAGGTTTTTACCCATGGTGATGGCGCCCCAGCCACCGACCGAGTGAATCCGCAACTCGACCGAGTCCTTGGGGAACAGGTTCAGGTCACCGGCGCTTGGCAGTGCCAGGTCAGCGACGTGCGGGTAATCGGCCAGGATTTTCTCCTGCCAGATCTGCATTTTCGGCAGCCTGGTATCCTTCTGGATAAAAT
>JBFZEL010000030.1:0-2830 GCA_041306925.1 Lysobacterales bacterium | reverse complement strand
AATGAGAACGGCCACGACGGCTTCATCCTGCCAGAAGCCGAGATCCGCAGGGTGCGGGAGCAACTGGCGCAGTCGTTTGCGGCAGTCTATTACCGCCAAGCGGGGCCGCCGTCGATCCATGCGCTGCGCATGCAGGACAGCGACACCGGCGCCGTCGTGTTTGAAGCCGAGTGGGGTACGCTCGACAACCAGACCCGCTCGCTGTACCGCAAGCAGCTACAACCCCTTCAGTTGAACCACCGCTACCACGCCTGGCTTGCCTTTGACAAACCCATGCGCTGGCGCGTGGACGGCCAGGTCGTGCCGTTCCCCGGCCAGCCTTTAAGCACGCTCGACTTCGCGGCCGACGTGCTGGTGTCCGGCACTGCGCTGACCACCAGCCTGGAATCAACCACCTGGCTCGACCAGGCCGGCAGCGCACCGGACGGTTATATGAACTACCGCGATGATGCAGTGAAGCTGACCTTCACATTGCCCGCTGACACGCACAACCTCGGTCTCGTCACCGGTCTGCAGAACGCGACACTGGCGCTGCACACCACCGACATGACCGGCATGCAGACCGACGCCAACCCGGCGACCGTGCCGGACTGGCAGGACGGCGCCTGGAAACGTTACGAAAACACCGGGGGCATCGAGGTCGACACCGGTGGCACCGACACGACGCTATCCTTCCAGGTGACCAACGAGCAGTTACCACCGCCATTCCTGCTGGAGCCCGGCATCACCGCGGCCTGGTACGACCCGGATCACAACGGCGAGGGCTTTTTGCTCGAGATGCTCGCCAATCATGCCGCGGTCATGTACTGGTTCACCTACACTGAAACCGGTGAGCAGGACTGGTACATCGCCACCGGCGAGGTACACGGCAACCGCATCGAGTTCCCGCACCTGCTGCGTGTCTCCGGCGGCGAATTCGGCCCCGGCTTCGATCCCGCGAAGATTACCGAGGAACCGGTCGGCTCGGCGAGCTTCGCCTGGTCGGGCTGCGATACGGGCGACATGAGTTACCGGATCGGCACGCAATCGGGCCGTATGCAACTGGTCAGGCTTACCCGCCTGATGGGCATCGACTGTGGCTATCCGATACTCGCGCCAGAGATCCCGGAGGGTATGTTGAGTGGCTCCTGGTACGACCCGACGCACAGCGGCGAGGGCTACAACGTCGAAGTCCTGATCAACGGCCAGGTGGTCGTTTACTGGTTCAGCTACGACCCTGAAGGCAAACGGCGCTGGTTTTTCGGTCTCGGTGAAATCCGCCAGGGCAAACTGGTATTCGACGAAATGCTGACCACCAGCGGCGGCCTATTCGGGCCGGATTTCAACCCGGACCAAGTGGAATACAAACCCTGGGGCACGCTGGAACTGAGCCTCGACTGCGAGGGCGGCACCGCGAGCTACAGCAGCAGCGAAGCGGGCTTTGGGTCCGGCACGCTGAACCTGGTGCGTCTGACCAATATCGACCAACTCGGCTGCCAGTGAGGCAAGGAATTTTGCCGGCACGCAAACCGGCAAAACCCTTTATAATTGCCGCCGTCTTACAGAACCGAAGGAAGCCAAGCCGTGAGCGACAGAGAAAGTCATGACGAATGTACACGCAGGTTCATCGAACTCGCCAACCAATTGAAGGACCTGGGCCACAGCCCGCAACTGGTGAACGCCGCCCTGATGGCGGCATCCGGCATCTACGCAACCTTCATCTCGGCCGGCAACCAGGGCGGCCTGCAACCCTCCGGTGTCGACAAGGTGGTGATGATGTACCGGCGCAACCTGGAGCACATCCAGGAGCGCAAAAAGGCCGAAAAAGAAGCCCAGGAAGACGCCGCGCAAGGATAACAGCCGGTTCCAACCCGGTTTTTTACCCAAACCACTTCTCAGTTGCCATCTTCGGAAGGTACAATTGCAGCCCGCATCAAAACGGGCCCATAGCTCAGTTGGTTAGAGCACTCGACTCATAATCGATCGGTCCCAGGTTCAAGTCCTGGTGGGCCCACCATTTTTTCCGGGGTCTATGCCGGTTACATCAGCTCCGGTTTATTGGCCTCGAGCCAATCTGTAGCACGTTGAAAGAGTCTCTCTGCCGCTTTTATGCAGGCATCGACAGACCCTTCGTCCACGTCCTGGCCGGTGTAATCGATCATGTTTCTTTTAACGCGAAAAGTATCCAACAACCTCATTTCATCGTTATCGAGGTCGATAGAACTCACCAAAGATTGAATCATGGTCTGATGATGCCCCGGCTTGTTTTTTGAGGGGCGATATCCATTGGCCCAGAGAACCGCCATACAGATTTGGATAATTGCCTTATAAGCGACATCGAGCCTGCTCTCATTCGAAATCACAACTTCGTGGGCATCCGCAAGAGATCGCCTGGCAGCCTCCAATAACTTGGCAAGTTGCCCGGCATCCGTCGTGTGAGCCTCAAGCTGGCCGGTCTTCAACAAGTTTTCTAAACTCATCCCCATCCCCAATTACAAATAACTTCTGTTCATCAAAAACCCGCTGCACAAAGCGGTCATGCGCTTTCAGCTGATCCCTGAACTTGGCGCTCTTCATCACCACAGGATTCGTTTCGATCCGCAGATGCTCCTGCACCGGGCCCAGCGCCTTGACCAAATCGAATAACTCGACGTCACCCAACACGCAGATATCGAGGTCGCTGCCCGCATGGTGTTTACCGGATGCCATCGAACCAAATACAAAGGCCGAGTCAATCCGGTCGGAAATCGGGAGCAAGGCATCGCGAATCACAAAGGCCAGCCCAACGGTTTTGCGAAAGATGGACGCCAACTCTTCATAGATGGAGCATGCATTGTTCACCTGGTAAAGC
>JBFZEL010000029.1:0-5178 GCA_041306925.1 Lysobacterales bacterium | reverse complement strand
CGGTTGAAGACGCCGCGGCTCTCAAGCAGGTGATGCAGCGCCTGGCCCTTGTAGTAGGGCATCAGGAAGTAGGCGGTGCCGTTGGCCTCGAAATAACGCAAAATCTTGACGACATGCGGGTGATCGAGGCCGGCAACGATACGTGCTTCATGCAGGAACAGTTTCAGACCCTGCGCAAAAACCGGCGCCGCCTGTTCGTCATTCGGCCTGACCTGGCCGTCCTCACCGCGCGATACATGTTTTGCCGGCAGGTATTCCTTGAGCGCGAAACGCGTGCCGATGGCCGGGTCGGTGACCATGTAGGTGATACCGTTGGCACCCACGCCAAGGATCGCATTGATCTGCAGATCGCCGATGTGCGCGCCGGGTTGCAGCGCTGAGGACTGGATGATCATGCCCATTCCGCCGTTGCTGTAACCACGCGGATCGTCATTTTCACATCACCCAGGAATACCTCGTCATCGCCCCCGAGAAACAGTATTTCACCCGGCAAACAGGGCACATCGCCGATAAAGCTGCCATTTCTCGAACCGAGATCCGCAAAGGTCAGGTATTCGCCATCGGACTGAATGCGGGCGTGGGCGCGGCTGATGGCCGCGTGTTCGATGGCAATGTCCGTGTCGCCCCTGCCGATGACGGCATCGATCCGGCCGGTATCGACGAAACAAAACCGTTTGAAAGGCGTGTCCGCGTCAAGCATGCCCTCGATCAGCAGCAGGCCGTTACAGCCGTCGGGCATGGTGCCTGACGCCGGCAGGTCGAAATCGATAACGGGCGCCGAACGGGGTTTGAGTGCATGGTTAGCGGTTGCATCGTCCAGAGGCGCCGTTTCCGGTTCAGCGGATGCCGGTTGGACAGTGGCCGGGGGCGCTGCAAGGCGTGCCGCAATTCCGGGCGTGCTGCCCAGCCGGAAAATGAAAGCGCCCTTCCAGGCAAGAACCCCGAGGGCGATGATGCTGAGCAGGACCAGCCAGGCGGGAGCGCGGCGCCAAAACCCGCTTGGCTCGGGCGCAATGGCAACCGGTGCCGTTACCTGTGGCGCAACGGCGGCTTGCTGCGCGGGGGTTTGACCGGTGTTTGTCGCGGTCACCCCGGCTGAGGCGTTTTCACCCGGCGCGTTGACCACGACCGGTGCCTTTTCTGCCACGCCGGCAGCCTTCGGTAAACCGCTGGCGGCTTCTGTCGCAACAGGCTTAACCGTTGCCGCGACGGGGCGCTCACAGTTTGCCGATGGCAGGCTGATCTGCATACCAGTGAAAAGCCGGCCGAGCTCATCATGCAACAGCACCTGCGCGGTCTTGCCGCTATCGAGGCTCTGCGGACCATCGGTCAGACTGAGTCCGGCCAGGTGGCCGCAATCATCGAGGATCGCCCCGGTGACGTAGGGCAGGGGTGTTTGCGGAGAAATTGTAAAACTGGAGTTGGGCCCAGCACCGATTAACTTTACCGGCAGCCGGAGGGGCTGGGCGCCCCTGGCGATCTGCTCTGCCGGCGGGAACGCTTCCAGGTGCAAAGCTCCGTTTGTGTTCATGCTATTGGCTGAGAGTTTGATGCCTGGTCTTTTAAGACCCTTGACCGACAGCACCGCCAGGCCATCGGCGCCGGCCCCGGCGACGAGTTTGGCTGGCCGGCCATGGCTGGAGATGTCGGCGCCGCCATCCAGCACGATCATTTCGCCGGCTTCCGCGGCAAACCCTGCGGGCACCAGCACCATCCCGTCGGCCGAGATCACGATACCCGTGGTCGGTTTGACCAGGGTACTCGAAACCAGCTTGAGGACCAGCACCACCGATGGCGAAATCGGCTCGCCCTGCTGCGCCGCTGCGGCCTGCACCTGGGCCAGCGTGGCGAGCAGCAGCAAAACCCGGCAAAGATAGCGGGACGTGCCGTGACCGGTGACGGTCCCTGCTGCGTGATTGTGCCCGAAAAATCCCATGTTCCGTCTATGTTTCAGTATCTTGAGCAGAGCGCGAGGTCCGGCTGGTGCAAGGACCGGCTCAAGGCGAATAAAGCCGGTTGATCAGGTTATCCAGGCAATACTGGCCGGACCGGTTGAGCGTGTTCTCTTCACGCCCCTGGATCAGGTTTTGCAGAAACACCAGTATGGCCGCCATGACCAGCGCCAGCAGGGTGGTGCTGAAGGCGACGCCGAGGCGCTCCGTGACCTGGTAGAGCATGTCGGGGCTCTCGACATTGGCACGGTCACCGGCGTAATTCAGCGCCAACATGATGCCGATGACGGTGCCGATGAAGCCGAGCGAGGGAATCAGCCAGGTGATGTAGCGGATCATGTTGTAGCGCAGGTCGAGTTCGTGCAGGAACAGCTCAAGGCTCGAGTTCAGCAGGGAATTGGTCTGGTCCACCGACTGGCCGAGATTGAAGTTCAGTATGCAGCGTTCAATCAGGCGTGGCAGAAAACAGGTATTCCGGTACTTGCTGCTGTGTACTTTCTGGTAGATGGGCGTCAGGTCGTCACCGGGCCGTAGCACGGTTTCATCATCCAGCGGCAGGTAGCCGCGTTCGAACTGGCTTTCCTCCAGCCTGCCGGCGTGCCAGCGCAGCGCCAATTCGCCGAGACCGAAAAAGAAAGCGATCCAGGTGAGGTTCTGCACCGTGATCGGCCACGAGCCACGCTCGATATCCAGCAGGATGGCAGCCGCGTACGGCGGCAGTATTCTCGCCAGCAGGGCGATCACCAGGATGGCCGAAACCAGGCTGATCAATAATGTGATTTGTCGTGTCATGCCGAATTCAAGCTCTTAATGTTAAGGAGTTACGGACCGGTCGTCTTCGATCGTGCTTCTTCGATCTTGCCGGTCAGTGGATTGCGCCGGGGTTTGTTCAGTGCCGGCCCGTGGTCCGCTTGTGCCGTGGCCAACCGTGCCGCGGTCTGGCCGTGCCTGACAGGAAATCGTCTGGCCTCGAGCCGGGCTTTTGTACCTGCGCCAAAAATGGCGAT
The DNA here is from genome assembly GCA_041306925.1 of Lysobacterales bacterium. GTDB lineage: Bacteria > Pseudomonadota > Gammaproteobacteria > Xanthomonadales > SZUA-36 > SZUA-36. The sequence goes on along the minus strand of JBFZEL010000029.1, from coordinate 2,219 downwards.
CAGCGTCTGCAGCGGGACTTCGACATCGCCGAAACGTATGTGGTCGCCAATACACAAGGTGACCTTCCTGATGCGCTGCCATTGGTCGTTGCGGTTGACAAAAGTGCCATTGCTCGAACCTGCGTCGTGCACCCAGACCAGGCCGTCACCGGCCAGTTCAAGCCGGGCGTGAACACGCGACAGTGTCGCGTGCTCGAGGACGAGGTCGCAGGCTGGATCACGTCCGCAGGTCTTGATGTCCGTTCCGGTACTCACAGAAGCCAGTTTTCCTTCTTCCAACCATTCAATCCGGTCCGCCAGGCCCCCGGGCATGGCGCTTGCTGATCCGTCAATTAATCGACCCGGCAGTATACTGCATTCAATGTCATCCCGGCGCTAAGTCGTCACTGCGCCAGGGCCAGGAAGCCCCCGGAGTTGGCCCGTGCCAGGCTTTCCATGAAGGCGACAGTGCCCTTGTATTTGAAATAATCGCCAATCGTGACCGCGTGGATTTCCACACCCCTGCTATTGGCCATGACGATGTCCTGGACCAGCGCCCGCGGCGGCAGACCGCCGTTATACGCCGGGTTGGGCAGGCCGTCGCTGAGCAGGATGACCGCCTCGGCGGGTGTCTGAAGGACTTCCGCAAACGCATCCCGGAGTGAGGACGAACCTTCGAACCTACCCGCCAACTGGCGTGCGAAGCGTTGTGCCAGTGCGCGGTTTGCGGGGTTCATCGCGACCAGCCCGCCGTTTTCCGGGAAGCGGTGATAGCGGGGGCCGGAGTCGAGTTGCTGGAAACCGAGGATGCCGAACTCGTAGCCCGATTTCAGTGAATCGAGTGCGCGGGTCACGGTCCTGGCCACCAGCGCTTCGTGGTCCGCCAGGTATTTGTTCATGTCAACCAGCACCAGTATGCGGGTTTTATCGGTTTTCAGGCCGAGGAAGCGGAACGTCACGAGGTTGCTGCCCTGTTTTTCCTCGGTCTCCACAGGGCTTGGCGGGGGCGGGGGCGGCTGGTCGTTTCTCGCCTGCAGCCTCGCGTTGATGGTTTCCAGTTCGCTCGAGATGATTTCCTGCTCCGCCTGCAATTCCACCTGGCGGGTCTGCGCGGTGCGCAGGGCCTCGGTCATGCTGACGATGCCTTTTTCGGTGTCGTTCAGGAGCGCCTCGGTCTCGCCCTTGAGTGATTCGATATATGCAAGCTGCCCTTCCAGCCTGACCTCCTTCTGGTAGTCGGGCATCAGGATGATCGTGATGATGATGAACGCGCCCATCGCGGAAGCGAACAGGTCGATGGCCGACAACGAATAAACACCCATGTGACGCAGGCGTGATTTCATTGTGAAACACCCACAAAATCACCGTAGTTCAGACGCGCGAGCGTTTGCATGAAAAGCACCAGGCTGCGGTTGTGGGTGTAGTCGCCGATCGCGACGGTGTGGATCTCGGTGCGTCTGAACTGGTTGAGCTGGGTGATGTTCTCGATGATAAAACCGGGCGGGCTGTTGGGTTCCCCGTCACTCATCAGGATAATGGCGCTGGCCGGGTATTCCAGGGCCGCCTGCAAGGCAAAATGCGTCGGCGTCGAGCCGACGAATTTCCGCACCAGCGAGTGCGTAAAGGTATCTGCGAGCTGCAGGTTTTCCCGGGTCGCCGGCAGCAGCCGGTTGCCGGTGGGAAAACGCCACAGCACCGGCTGCGGGTTGCCATGGTAACCGAGTATGGCGAACTGGTTGGTTTCATCCAGGGGTTTGAGTATCTCGAGCACCGAGTCGATCATCTCCTTTTCGTACTGCAGCATACTGCCGGACATGTCGACGACGATCACGAAGGACTTGGCCTCGGTGGCGAGACCCAGGATCGAGAATTCCACACCGTGTGTCAGTGCCTTGGGCTCCGGTTCGGGGTTGATGACTTCGACCGGCTCGGTCACCTCCACCGGCAACGCCGCCAGTTGGTTGCTGATGTCCATCAGCTGTTTCCTGAGACGGGAAATCTGCTGTTCCCGCCCCTGGTTGGATTCGGTCAGCTCAATCAGTTCGCTTTGCAGTTCCTGCTGGCGGGCTTTGAGGTCAGCGAGATCGCCGACAGCCAGGCGGCGCTTCTCCATGATCTCCTGGGTCCTGGCAAAGGAATCATCCGGGCCGGCGTGCCGGTAGTAGGGAAATAACAGCATTACCAGTAGAATGAACGCACCCAGGGCCGAGGCGAACAAATCAATGGCCGAAGTTGAAAAA
>JBFZEL010000028.1:0-7813 GCA_041306925.1 Lysobacterales bacterium | reverse complement strand
GCTTTCAACTCATCATTTCGTTTTAAAAGCTCCGCGTAGACCAGCGCGATTTTTTCATCCTGGGGTTCTCTTTCCCAGGCTTGTTGATAACGGCTGAGCGCCAGCACCTGGTCGCCGAGATTGACCGCAAGACGGCCCGACCACGCCAACAGGTCCGCCCTTTCCGGTTCCAGTTTGATCGCCTGGTCGACCAGGTCAAGCGCCTGTTGCAGGTCACCGAAGTTGGCAGCCAAACGGCTGCGCGCAAACAGGGCGGCGGTATTCGAGTCACCGCCGGATTCCGCCAGCAGCCTGTCCAGTATCTTGTTCGCGCGCTCCTGGTCATCCACATAGGTGAGCAATGAGATGACGAGGCGCCAGCCTTTCTCCTGGTCGTCCGCGGTCAATTCGAGTATCCGGGCAAGCTGGAACTCAGCGCCTGCATAGTCACCCTCCCTCAACCTGGAACCGGCGGCCAGTTCGCGCGCGTCAAGGTTGTCGGGGTCCAGCATCGCCCAACGATCCGCGGCCAACGTGACCATCTGCCATTCCCCGGCCGAAATCGCGATTTTTGCGGCCCGCTCAGCGATTTCAGGATCGTCAGACTGCAGTGCTGCCTCCAGGTACTCGGCTGCCGCGCCTGAAAAATCTCCGTCAACTCCCAGCACCTCTGCGGAAAATACGTGGTACATCACATCCATATCGGTTGGGGGAAATTCAGCTTCTGCGCCCTCTTCATGCTTAGATTCCACGGGTCCGGAACCGGTCTCCACTTTCGGATCCGAGGGTGATTCCTGTACAGTCGAGCATGCTGTCATCGTCAACATGACAAAAATGAGCACGCCCACTACCCTTTTCATGAAACAATAGTCGTAATTCATGGGACACAGGATAACCGCTTGAAGCCAGCTAACCAATCCCCACAAGCCAGCAATGATGATAATCGTCCTTTGGACCGGCAGCAGAACACTGCCTTAGTTGAAATTACCCGGATTGGCAAGCATATTCACCAGGCTTTTTATTAGAAAACTCGCCCATGCCACTCCTTATCACCGGAATCAGTCACCACACGGCAACGCTGGAGATCCGCGAGAAAATTGCGATCACGCGGCTTGACCATGTCGAGCGCGTCCAAGAGTTACTCCAACTCGACGGTGTCGAGGAGGTCGTGATCGTCAGTACCTGTAACCGTACCGAGATTTACAGCGTCGGCCCGAAACAAAGCCGTGAAAAGGTGCGCCGATGGTTGCAGGCCAAGGGTGGCCTGAGCGAGGCCGAAATGGAAAAGCATTGTTATGTGTACGAACGGGAACGCGCCGTACACCATCTTTTCCGGGTGGCGGGCGGACTGGACTCGCTGGTCCTCGGCGAATCGCAAATTGTCGGTCAGTTAAAGGATGCATGGCAGATGTCGGCTGACGCCGGCGGCGTCGAAAAAGTCCTGGACCGGTTGTTTCAACATGCATTCGCCACCGGCAAACGCATCCGCACCAAGACCCGCATCGGCGAACACCCGGTTTCAGTCGCTTATACGACCGTCATGCTGGCGAAGCAAATCTTTGGCGACCTCGTCAGCAAGACCGTAATCCTCGTCGGCGCTGGTGAGATGGTCGAGTTGTGCGGTCGTCACCTGCATGACAAGGGCCTGTCGAGCCTGATCATTGCCAACCGGAATATCGAGCGGGCCAATCAACTGGCCGGGCAATTCAATGCGATCGCCGTCTCGCTGAAAGACCTGCCAGACGTTTTGCACAAGGCCGATATCCTGATCAGTTCGACCGCCAGCCTCGAACCCATCATTCACGCCAATATGGTCAAGGCAGCGCTCAAGCAACGCCGTAATCAGCCCATGTTCATGGTCGATATCGCGGTGCCTAGAGATATCCACCCCGAGGTCGGCAAGCTCAGCAACGTGTATCTCTATACCATTGACGATCTGCAAAAGGTCGTGGACGAGAATCTTTCCAGGCGCACTGAAGCCGCCGAGGCCGCCAGCAGCGATGTGGCTGAAGCGGTCGATGAATTCATGCGCTGGCTGAACAGCGCCCGTGCCTCGGTTTACCTGAAAAACCTGCATAGACATGCGCACGAGAGCAGTGATGAACTGGTCGACAAGGCCTTGCGTAAAATCAGGGCGGGCCAGGATCCGGAGCAGGTGATTACGACCCTGGCGCATACCCTGACCAACCGTATCCTGCATTTACCCAGCACACGTCTGCGGCAGGCCGCGGAAGAACAGGATCATGAACTTTTACGGGTTGCCAACCGCCTGTTTGAACCGGAAGAAGAAAAATGAGCCTGTTAGCCTCAATAAGCGCCCGGCTGGGTCAGGCACGGGAGCGGCATGAGGAAGTGGGCATCATGCTGGGCACACCGGAAGTCATTGCCGACCAGAAGCGGTTTCGCGAATTGTCGATGGAATATGCGCAACTTGGACCGGTGGTAGAAACCTGGAACAAATGGCAACAGGCCGGGCGCACCCTCGAAGAGGCGAAAAGCCTGCTGAAAGGCCCGGACGTCGAAATGCATGGACTTGCCAACGAAGAGATCGACAGCGCGACCGAACGGCAAAGGCAGCTCGAAGAACAGCTGAACGCCCTGCTGCTGCCGAGGGACCCGGACGACGAGAATAATATATTCCTCGAAATCCGGGCAGGGACAGGCGGTGATGAGGCCGCGCTGTTTGCCGGTGACCTTTTTCGCATGTATCACCGCTACGTGGAAAACAACCGCTGGCAGATCGAAACCATCAACACCAGCAATGGTGAGCATGGTGGCTACAAGGAAATCATTGCGCGCATCATTGGCCACGGCGCTTATTCCAGGTTCAAGTTTGAAGCCGGCACACACCGTGTCCAGCGGGTGCCGCAAACCGAATCACAGGGTCGAATCCACACCTCGGCGTGCACCGTCGCGATCCTGCCGGAACGCGCAGACATCGAGGGCGTGGAAATCCTGAGTTCGGATCTCAAAATTGATACCTACCGCTCCTCAGGTGCGGGCGGCCAGCACGTCAACACCACCGATTCGGCCATTCGCATCACCCATTTGCCGTCGGGTATCGTGGTCGAATGCCAGGATGAGCGATCGCAGCACAAGAACAAGGCGCGTGCACTGTCTTTGCTGAGCGCCCGCCTGCTTGAAAGGGAAAGGGCCGAACAGGCGCGCGAACAGGCCGCCAGCAGGAAACTCCAGGTGGGTTCAGGCGACCGCTCACAGCGGATCCGCACCTATAATTTTCCACAGGGGCGGGTGACGGACCACCGCATAGGCCTGACCCTTTACAAACTGGACGAGTTACTGGCGGGCAACCTGGATATGATCATCGGCCCCCTGACCCGGGAACACCAGGCCGAATTGCTGAACGAGCTGGCCACCTGATGCATCGCCGGAGCCTGTGCCTGTTGCTGCTCGTTTGTATGCTTGGCCATGCAGACGCAAGCGGGACCGGTGACCGTTACACGCTCTACCTTGTACGGCACGCGGAAAAGCAGGTCGATGGCGGCGATGATCCGGGCCTGACGGACGCAGGCAAACACCGTTCGGAACAATTGGCCCGCTGGCTGGCCGGCCAGGGCGTCACGGACATCTGGTCCAGCGATTACCGCCGCAGCCGCGCTACCGCCGATCCGCTGGCCTTGATGCAGGGGCTAGAAGTGATGTTGTACGACCCGCACGACCTGCCAGCGCTGGCCAGGAATCTGCGGGAAAACCGGCAGAATGCGCTCATCGTCGGGCACAGCAATACCACCCCTGATCTCGCCCGTCTGTTATGCGAGTGTTTTATCAGGGACATGGATGATGCGGACTATGACCGGTTAATTGTCATATCGGTGTCGGCAGAAGCAACACAGGTAAAAACCTTATCCCAGGGTGCGTTGTTCCCCGCGCCCGGAGACCCCTGAGCGAAACAGATGTAACGCCACGGCGAGGTTTAGCGGCGTGCAAATCGCGAGCACATCCAGGTTGTACTGGTGTTCAGGTAACAATAGCAGAATGAACGCCAACAGGTTGCCGCCAGCCAGGATGACCGCAGCGGGCCGCCGCAGTCCGGGCAGCAATGCCAATAACACCAAAGGGTTGAGTAACAACAGGTTGGAATTGTCCCTGCTTACTGCGTGATCGGTCAACAACCACAGGGCGGCGAGCACCAGGCCCAGCGTCGCACTGAGCAAAACCCAGGCAAGGCACAGACCGTCCAGCCATACCCGTGGCAGGAATTTGCCGCTCAGCCAGGCGAGCGCGGTAATCCCAAGGCCGGTCAGCAGGTAGCTGAGCCAGACCGGCGTCGGCGTCGCATTCGGGACGGGCAAGGTCGAGGTATAAAACATGGTATCCAAGCCGACAAGGTCTGCACCGTTCCCGGCAGATTCCGCTGACATTGCGGCAATCTCATCTGCAACCACCATCGGAATGAACATCTCGTCCCAGCGGGAGACCGGACGGTCCACCGCATATCCCAATCCGGTCTCCAGGCCCAGGTAATACCAGAATTGCATCTCCGTCAGACGCCGGGTCTGGTCACGGAAGTTCAGTTCCGCGGCAACCTGCGAGGACCTCGCATGGAGTGCGCCGTCGAGTGCGATATCGAGCGCGTCCCGGATCCGCGTCGAACAGTTATTGAGATAATAGTCATAGCGGTAATTGCGGTTTTCCGGCAGGGTTTCAGTCAACAGGTGATCACGCAACTGCCGGTACTGCGGTGCTGTCAGGTTGAGTTTCTGGGCGCGGATACTGCGGTTTTCCTGCCGGTAGTAGTCAAACTCCCTGCCCGCCGGTTGAGCGACGGAAAAATACAGCATGCGTCCGCGCATGAAGCGCAGGAAAAAATCTTCCTGCGCAAAATCAAAATAACCAAAGTTGAACGTATGGTCGAGACCCGCGGCGGGCTCCCGCAGCCAGATGGCGTTGTGCCCGAAGCGTTCCCAGTAAATCTCGCCGGGACCGTACGTCACCAGCCACGCTTCGCGGCCATCGGCGGCAACTGCGGGTATGGGCAAAACTTCGGCAGCGATACCAGCCCTCGAACAGAACAGCGCGAACAGGCAAAGACAGAACCACCAGCCGTGAAGAAAACCTGACCGCTTAAGCCCGGTATGCGGACTAATCGGGCTTGAGATCATGCATTTCCAGCATGAGGATACGACGGTTATCTGACGCGGTTACGCGAAAATGAAAACGGTCCGCCAAAACCATTTCCTCGCCCGTTTCCGGAACACGGCCGAACTCCGCAAGCAACAGGCCACCGACGGTGTCGTAGTCCTCATCACTCAGGTCTGTTTCGAAAACCTCGTTGAATTCCTCGACCTCGGCCAGTGCATCGACACGGTAGATGTTATTGCCAAGCGACCTGATCGGCGCCTCTTCTTCTTCATCGTGCTCATCGTCGATGTCGCCGACGATCTGTTCGAGAACATCCTCGATGGTGATCAGACCGGAAACCCCACCGTACTCATCGACCACGATGGCCATGTGGTTGCGGCTTGAGCGGAAGTGCCTGAGCAGCATGTTCAAACGCTTGCTTTCAGGAATCACGACCGCGGGCCTGAGCAATGCTTTCAGGTTGAACTCCCCGCTGTCCTCTGCATAGTGGCGCAACAGATCCTTGGCCAGCAGAATGCCTTCAACCTCGTCGCGGTCCTCGCCGATCACCGGGAACCGGGAATGACCGGATTCGAGGACTTTGGGCAGGAATTCTTCCAATGGCGATCCAACCGAAACGACCACCATTTGCGAGCGCGGCACCATCGCATCGCGCACCTGCATATCCGATACGGCAAGCGCGCCATCGATCATTGCCACGACGTCAGCATCAAGTATGCCCTTCTCACCGGATTCGTTGATCAGTTCCATCAGTTCCTGACGATCGCGGGGCTCGGACGAAAATACTTTACTGATGCGCCCCATCCAGGTCTTGGGCCCGGAATCGTTACTCGATTGATCTTCGCTCATTATTAATCTACTTGACGACGCCCATCGCGCCCCTGGTTGACCAGGAAAATACGGTCTTAAATGGTGTTTTACCAGAAGCGTGCAAATATTTCAGCATCGGTATCTTAAAATTTTTCAAGTGATGTCCACGTAGGGATCAGAAATGCCCAGGCTTGCCAGGATTTCGGTCTCCATGGATTCCATGGCAACCGCCTCCCCGGGCAGTTCATGATCGTAGCCGAGCAAGTGCAATATACCGTGAATGGTCAGGTGCGCCCAGTGATCGGCCGCAGGTCTGTTTTGCTCCAGCGCTTCACGCTCCACCACCGGCGCGCAGATCAACAGGTCGCCCAGTTGGGTCCGCCTGATTTCATCAGGCAAGCCTTCGGGCAGGTCCGCCGGGAAAGACAGCACGTTGGTGGCGTAGTCCCGCTTGCGGTAGTCACGGTTAAAGCGCTGCGCTTCCTCGGCATCGACGATCCGTATGCCCAGAACGTATTGCTGATCCTCTTTAGCCGGTATCGCATCGAGCCAGAGTCGAAACTGGTCGTCACCCGGCGTATTGTCAGACCGGGTGGCGCGCTGAATATTAAGATCAGCCTGCATCACCCGCCTCATCATTGGCCGCCTTGTCATAAGCCATCACGATGCGCTGCACCATCGGGTGCCTGACCACGTCCCTCGCGCTGAAATAACTGAAGCTGATTCCTGCGACATCCTTCAGAATTCTCACGGCCTGCTTCAAACCCGAAAGCTGGTGTTTTGGCAAATCGACCTGCGTAACATCGCCGGTTACCACGACGGTTGATCCGAAACCCGTCCTGGTCAGGAACATTTTCATCTGTTCCGTGGTCGTGTTCTGGGCCTCATCAAGAATGATAAATGCGTCATTCAGCGTGCGTCCGCGCATAAACGCCAGCGGTGCGACCTCGATCACGTTGCGCTCGATCAGCCTGGCCACGTGGTCAAAGCCAAGCATCTCATAGAGCGCGTCGTACAGCGGACGCAAATAGGGGTCAACCTTCTGGGCCAGGTCACCGGGCAGAAACCCAAGCCGCTCGCCCGCTTCCACCGCCGGCCTGACCAGCACGATACGCTGCACGTGATCCGCCTGCAAAGCCGCCACGGCGCTGGCCACCGCCAGGTAAGTCTTGCCGGTTCCGGCGGGCCCGATGCCAAAATTGACGGCGTGCTGGATGATGTTACGCAGATACTGCTTCTGGTTGGGACCGCGGCCACGGATAGCGCCACGTTTCGTAATGATCGTGACGTCGTCAGCGTGGGGTTCTGTTTCAACCTCACTCGCGATTTCAGCGATACCCGACTCCTGCAGGTGCAGGTTGACGACTTCGGGTGTCAGGAATTCAGATTCGGACAGCGTGTACAACTGCTTGAGCAAGCGACTGGCCGCGCGCGCCTGGCGGAGTTCCCCCTGTACTGTAAACAGGCTGCCGCGGCAGTAAACATCCACGCACAACCGGCTTTCGATCTGTTTCAGGTGCTGGTCGAACTGGCCGCACAGGTTGGCCAGGCGCTCGGTATCGGCGGGTTCCAGTTCCAGGTTGATCCTCTGGCTCATACGGTTACGAGGCCATGGCGGTCGCTGGTGCATCGAGGGCGACGACACGTGCGCGCAGGGAATTCCGCAACGCCTCGGTAATGACCACATTGGCGAACTGTCCGACCAGGCGCGGATGACCATCAAAATTCACCACCCGGTTGTTTTCCGTCCTGCCGGCAAGCTGCTGTGAATCCCTTTTACTGTAGCCCTCCACCAGGATCCGCTGCACGCTGCCGACCATGGCCCTGCTGATGGCGAAAGCCTGCCTGTTGACCAGGGCCTGTAGCCGCGCGAGACGTTCCTTCTTGACTTCCAGCGGCGTGTCATCGGGAAGGTTAGCCG